>NZ_JBSGDY010000107.1:0-21451 GCF_053602615.1 Micromonospora sp. NPDC004336 | reverse complement strand
CGCTCCAGCTCCATGACCAGCGCGACGTCGCCGCTCCACTTCTCGTACTCGTCGAGCAGCACCAGGAACAGCGGGGTGGCGTCCACCGACCCGTATCCGGCGACGCGTACGCCTTCATGGTGTTCTTGTTGTAAGAGATGAAGCTCGGGCACCGGCTGGCCGGGGCGCTCACGGTGCCGCCGTCGCCGATCTTCTCACCGGTCTTCGCGGCGTAGAAGGTCAGCGTGTAGCGCGACGAGACGTAGTCGATCGTGACCTGCTTGCCCGAGCTGGTGTACTGGCACTTCTTCGGGGTGCCCTCGCTGCCCTCCACGAACTTCAGGCAGCCGACCACGGAGACCGACTCGAAGTCGGCGCTCTTGGCGTAGTACGGCTTGTTCGAGGCGATCGACTTCGACGACCAGAACGTCGGCCGGTCGGGGTTGTTCGAGAAGGTGTACGCCTTCGCCCCGGACGGCCCGCTGTAGGGCGCCGCGTTCAGGATCTGGCTGCCCTCGCAGACGTCGGCCAGGTCGCTGGAGTAGCGGGCGGTCACCGCGTTGTTGCCGTTGGGCTGCTCCGACTCGGACTGCTCCGGGCTGGGCGAGGGGTCGGTGCCCGAGTTGCTGGCGGTCGGGTTGGCGCTGGCGGACGCGACCGGGGTGGGATCGTCGTCGTCGTTGTTGACGAGGAAGAAGCCGATTCCGCCACCGCAGAGCACGAGCAGGACCACCACGGCGGCCGCGGACAGGCCGATGATCAGGCCCTTGTTCGACTTCTGCGGCGGTGGGACGGGGGCCCCGAACTGCGGCGGCTGCCCGGGCTGGCCGTATCCGGGGTACCCGGCCTGCGGGGCCGGCGGCCCGCTCCACGGGGTGACGTTCGGGTCCGGCTGCCCTCCGTACGGGGGGTGACTGTCGGTCATCTGAAGCCCTTATCGCTGTCGACGTGTGCCCAGGCACGGGGATCATGCAACAGGGTAGTGAGCGCGCCAAATCGCGCCAGTTGTCGACGAGGGGCCGGAGGCCCCGTTGGCGTCGGCGACCACCCGGGGCGGTCACGCTGCGTGTGCGGCACGCGCCCTTGCGTCGATGCGGTCAGCGGCGGGATCGGGGGGTCGCGGGCGCGGATCCCGGCCGCCGGCGCGGGAATCGGGCCTCGGGTCGCCCCGGTGCCGACCCGGGCCGGCCCGGGACGGCCGACGTGACGGAGATCACTGCAACGGGGGCGAGGTCGACGCGACGGCGGCCGGGGGCGCCGGGGCGCCGCGCGGTCCGGGGGCCGGTCGAGGTGTGCCGCGCCGCGGCCGGCCGCTCCCGCCGCGATCAACCTGGCGTGCTGACGTATCTCAATGGAATGCCGCCTCACGCAAGGGGTTCACGTCGACATCTTCAACATCCTCCTCAGATTGTGAACACCAAAGAAATACACGTACGTGAATGTGATGGCTAAGGTTTCCTCATCGTTCACCGCCTCGGCGGTGCGCCACGAGCCGCCCGCAGGCCACGACAGTAGGAGGACCGGGAGATGACACTCCCTCGCACTCAACGGCGTATCCTCGCCGGCGCCGTCGGCGTGCTCGCCAGTGCCGCCATGGTCACCACCATGATCGGCTCCCCGGCGGCGGCAGCCCCGGCGACCGGTGAGATCCGCGGCGCCGGCGGCGCGACGGCCGTGACCGGCAGCTACATCGTGGTGCTCAAGGACAGCGGCGTCGGCGGTCGCGCCGGCACCCGCCAGGCCGAGGTGCGCAGCGCCGCCGACACGCTCGCCGCGCGCTTCGGCGGGACGGTGGGGCACGTCTACGGCGACGCCCTCAACGGCTTCGAGGCGCGGCTGTCGGAGCGGGCCGCCAAGCGCCTCGCCGCGCACCCCGCCGTCGACTACGTCGAGCAGAACCACACCGTGTCGCTGGCGGCCACCCAGAGCAACCCGCCGTGGGGCCTGGACCGCATCGACCAGCGGGCCCTGCCGCTGAGCCGCAGCTACACCTACAACAGCAGCGGCACGGGCGTGACGGCGTACATCATCGACACCGGCATCCGGACCACGCACGTCGACTTCGCCGGCCAGGCCGTCGACGGCTACGACGCGATCGACAACGCGCTGCCGGCCGCCGACTGCAACGGCCACGGCACGCACGTCGCGGGGACCGTCGGCGGCAACACCTACGGCGTGGCGAAGAACGTCCGGCTGGTGGGCGTGCGGGTGCTCAACTGCCAGGGCAGCGGCACCTGGGCGCAGGTCATCGCCGGCATCAACTGGGTGACCTCCAACCACCAGGCGGGTCAGCCGGCCGTGGCGAACATGAGCCTCGGCGGCTCCACCAACGCGTCGCTGAACACCGCGGTGGCGAACTCGATCGCCGACGGCGTCACCTACGCGGTGGCCTCCGGCAACTCGAACGCCAACGCCTGCAACTTCTCGCCGGCCTCCGTGTCGACGGCGCTGACCGTCAACGCCTCGCAGAGCAACGACGCCCGTGCCTCGTTCTCCAACTACGGCACCTGCACCGACCTCTTCGCCCCGGGCGTGAGCGTCCTGTCGGCCTGGTACAACAGCGACACCGCCACCAACACCATCAGCGGCACCTCGATGGCCTCGCCGCACGTCGCCGGCGCTGCCGCCCGGGTGCTCAGCGTCAACCCGAGCTGGACCCCGGCCCAGGTCCACTCGTACCTGGTCAGCCAGGCCACGCCGAGCGTGATCACCAGCCCGGGCACCGGTTCGCCGAACCGGCTGCTCTACCTCGCGCCCACCTTCTGACCGTCGCGTCACCGCACCGGCCCCGGGGCCTTCCGCCCCGGGGCCGGTTCGTTCCGGCGCACCGCCCGTCAGACCGGTACGGGGTGGTCCGACTCGAACCGTTCCCTGGTCAGGAACGCCAACCGGGCCCGCTTGTCGGGCATGTCGACCTCGTCGCCGAAGGTGAAGCCCTCCCGCTCCAGCCGGTCCAGCGCGCGCTGGTTGCGCACGTCGGGCTCGACCACGACCCGCTGCCGCGTCGGGTCGCTGAACAGGAACCGGACCAGCGCCGAGCCGACGGCGGCGGTGAGGCCGCGCGGCGGGCGGTTGCCGGGCGCGAGCAGCAGGTGCATCCCGACGTCGCCGGGCCGGACGGCGTAGCGCTCGCCGACCGGGTCCGCCTCCGGCTGGTAGGTCTGGAACAGGCCGACCGGCGCGTCGTCGAGCATGATCAGGTACGCGTGGTGGGTGGCGAGCCCGTCAACGAACTCGTAGATCTCCCGCACGTCGTCCACCGAGTACGACCCCATGCCCCAGAACGACGCCCGGGGCTCGGTCACCCAGCCGTGCACCAGCCCGGCGTCGCGCTTCGGGTCGAGCACGACGAGCGACAGCTCGCCGAGCCCGGGGATGCTCTCCTGATATGTCACGGTGTCTCTGCTCCTGGTTCCGGGGTGAGTTCTCGCCAGTCGGTGACCACCGGGGCCAGCGCGCCGCCGGCCCACAGTGGCAGTTGGTCGTCGAAGTGCGCGTCGCCGGGCCGCCCGGACGCGCCGAACGGCACGACCCACCGGCTCCGCGCCCGGTCGGTCAGGTCCCACACGTAGCGGGCCACCGGGCCGCGCCAGCACGCGTCGGACACGCCGGGGACGCTGGAGGTGGCCAGCACGCACTCCGTGTCGCCGGCCAGCGCGACCCGCGCCCGCATCGCCTCCACCGCCGCGCCGACCGCCGGCGCCACCCCGAGGTGGACCGGGTGCAGCAGGTGCCGCCGCCCCCACGGCTGCGGCGGGTCGCCCGACGCGACGTCCGCCAGGGCGGCGGCGGCCACCGGGTCGACGTCGCCGCCGAGGCGGTGCAGGCCGGCGACCACGCCGTCCAGGGCGTGGCCGATGCGCGACAGCGGGTCGGTCCACGGCGCGAACAGCCCGTCGAAGGCGCTCGGGGCGTGCAGCGGGCGCAGGCTCGGGTGCTCGTGCAGCCGGCGGGCCAGGGCCGCGCGCCAGGCCGCGAACGCGCCCGCGTCGGCGCTGTCGGCCCGCATCCGCCCGTCCCAGGCGAGCAGCCGGTCCCGCAGGCGTCGCGCCGGCTCGCCGAGGCCGTCGGGGTCGAGCCGGTCGAGCGCGCCGCGCAGGGTCGTGGCCGCCAGCCGGGTGTCGGTGTGTACGGCCTCCGGGCCGGCGCCGTCGGTCAGCAGGGCGCGGATCCGGCGGGCGCGGTGCGGCGGGGCGAAGTCGGCGCCGAGGTCGGCGGTGTCGGGGCGGCGGTCGTTGGCGCACACCGCGACACCGTCGACGCGGGTGCGGCGCGGCGGCGCGTAGTCGCCCCGCCACCGGTAGCGCGGGTCCCAGCCGGGCACCGGCTCCCGCCGGCACCGCTCGTCGCGGACGGGCACGAGCCCCGCGACCAGTTGGGCCACCGCCCCGCGCCGGTCGGCGACGAGGACGCTGTTGACCGGCTCGACCCAGTCCCGCAGCGCCTCGGCGACGTCGTCGACGCCGCGCGCCCGCAGCAGCGGCAGCAGCGCGTCGAAGCCGAGCCGTGCCTCGACCCGTACGGGGGCCCGCAGGCTGAGCGCCTCGCCGGTGCCGCGATCGTGGTCGATCACCGGCCCGCGCGGGGTCTCGATCACCTCGACGGACTCCGGTTCGCCGCCGCGCACCGCGATCCGCTCGACGTGGCGGTGCGCCGGCACCCAGCCGTCGGCGTCGCGGACCAGCACGCGGTCGCCGTCGCGGCGCAGTTGCTCCCGGTAGAGGTCCTGGTAGTCCGCCATCGCGTTGGTGACGGCCCAGGCCACCTCGCCCGCGTGTCCGAAGTGGGGCAGCCCGGGGACGCCCGGGAACGCGAGGCCGAACACGTCGAACTCGGGGCAGGCGAGGCGCACCTGCTGGTAGATGCCGGGCAGTTCGAGGATGCGGTGCGGGTCGCCCGCGACGACCGGCGCCCGGCCCGTGCCCGGGTCGCCGGGCACCGCCCAGGCGTTGCTGCCCGACCCGCCGGGCCCCTCGACGGCGAACAGGCCGGCCGCCGCCGGGCCGAGGGTGGCGGCGACGTGGGCGTGCCACAGCTTGTTGGGGAAGGTGGAGAAGAGCACGTGCTGGACGAGGAAGACGCCCAGCGGCGACCACGGCCGCCACGGGCCCGGCGCGCAGCCGACCGCCGCGAACTCGGGCGCGGCGGCCGCGCCCTCGGCCAGCCCCTCGTTGACCCCGTCGACGTAGGCGCCGACCCAGCGCCGGGTGGCGGGGGCGAGCCGGTCGAAGCAGCGCCGTGCGGTGTCGTCGAGGCGGGCCCGGCGGGCGAACCTGTCCCAGCCCAGTTCGGCGGGGCCGACGTGTTCGGCGAGGCGGCCCTCCGAGCGCCACCGCTCGACCTCGATCTGCCAGGCCCGGTCGAGGGCGGCCACCCGCCCCTGCAACCGGGCGAGGTCGTCGACGGTGTCGGCGCGCAGGTGGGGGATCCCCCACCGGTCGCGATAGACCCCGGTCATCGCGGCGCTGACCGTACGGGCGGCCGTACCGCCTGCCACAGGAACATCAACTTAGGTTACCCTCCCCTAACTGAGGTGGACCTTACCTGGAGGGGTGCGTGAAGCGGAACTGGGAGGCCCTGGTGCTGAAGGCCATGGGCGGTCGGGATTTCCGGCTGACCGTGCTCGGCGCCGAGGCGGTCGGTGGGAACTACCGCCGGCTGCGTATGGACGGCGGCGGGCTGCTGGAGACGTACGGCGTCCACCCCACCATGTGGGTGCGGCTGTGGTTCGACAACGACGGCCGTCCGCACCAGCGCGCGTACACCCTCGTGGACCCGGACCCGGCGACCGGCCGGTTCGACCTCGAGTTCGCCATCCACGACGGGTGCGCCGCCCGCTGGGCCGCCGCCGCCGAGCCCGGCGACACCATCGACGCCACGATGCAGGGCAGCGCGTTCAGCCTGCCGGACCCCGCGCCCCGGCACCTCTACCTGGTCGGCGACGCCGCCTCGCTGCCGGCCGTGAACAGCCTGCTCGACGCGGCCCCGGACGTCCCGGCGACGGTCTGGCTGGAGTACGCCGACGAGGGCGAGAAGGCCCTGACGCCGCGCGCCCGGGACCGGCACGAGGTCACCTGGGTGCCGCGCCGCGACGAGGGGCGGCACCTGGTCGACACGGTCTGCGCGGCCCTGCCCGCCGCCGACGACGCGCACTACTGGGTGGCCTGCGAGGCGGCCAGCACGCGCGGCATCACCAGGCACGTGCGGCGGACCCTGGGGGTCGGCAAGCACCAGCTCACCTCGCTCGCCTACTGGAGCGCCAGGTGAGGGGTCGGCTCGGTACGCTCACCGCGCTCTACGTCACCCAGTACCTCGGCATCGGCTTCATCACCGTCGGGCTGACCGCCATCCTGCGCGACGGCGGCACCTCGCTGGACACCCTGGCGCTGCTCCAGGTCGTCGGCCTGGTCTGGCCGGTCAAGTTCCTCTGGGCGCCGATCCTCGACCGGTACGGCTCCCGCCACCGGGGCCACTACCGGTCCTGGCTGCTGGTGCTCCAGGGCGGCCTGGTGCTGGCCCTGCTGGCCCTGCTGCCGTTCGACCGCCCGGCCGAGCGGCTCGGCCCGGTCGTCGCGATCTGCCTCGCGTACGTGTTCCTCTCCGCCACGCAGGACATCGCCGTCGACGCGGTCGCCGTGCGGCTGCTCTCCGAGCGGTCCCGGGGCGCGGGCAACGGGATCCAGGTCGCCGCGAGCTACGTGGGCAACCTGCTCGGCGGCGGCGCCTGCGTCATCGTCTACGACCGGTTCGGCTGGGTGCCCGCGATCCTGCTGCTGGCCGCGCTGACCGCCGTCGGCCTGCTGGTGGTGTGGCGGTTCCGGGAGCCCGCCCGCGCCGACCGCGTGCGCACCGGCGAGGCGTACCGGGCGCTGCTGTCGGTGTTCGGCCAGCCCGGCTGCCGGTGGTGGACCTTCGTCGTGGTGCCGCTGGTCTACACCGGAGCCGGCGCGGCGTACGCCCTCGTCACGCCGGCCCTGGTCGACGCGGGCTGGTCGCTGGGGCGGATCGGCGTGGTGACCGGCGTGGTCACCAGCGTGCCGGCCGTCGCGGCCGGCCTGGTCGCCGGCCTCGGGATCGGCCGGTTCGGCCGCGCCGGCGTGCTCGTCGCCGGGGGAGCGGCGCTGGCCGCGTCCACGGCGCTGCTGCTGCCGCTGATGACCGGCCGGGCCCCGCTCGGCGGGACGGTCGCCGCGCTGTGCTGCTTCATGGCCGCCTACACCGTCGCCAACGTGGTGCTCTACACGGTCAACATGGACTACTCCCGGCCCGGCACGGGCGGCACCGACTTCACCGTGTTGTCGTCGTTCGGGCTGGTCTGCTCGTTCGTGGCCGCCTCGCTCGCGCTGGCCGCGGCCGAGATGGTCGGCTATCCCGCCGTCGCGGTGGCCTCCGTCGTCCTGGTGGCGCTCGGCGTCGCGGCCGGCGTGGCGCACCAGCGGCGGTTCCGGCGGGCCGCTCCGGCGACGCCGGGGGAGCGGGTGCCGGCGACGGTTTCGAACTGAGCGACATCGATATCACTCGGCAACAATGTTGACACGAACTTAGGTTAGGGTAACCTAAGTTCGCTTGATCACCGGATCACGCGCGGAAGGCGACGTCCACCGTCCCCCGCCATCGTGTCCACTCCCGACCGTTGAGGACCCGCATGAGCCTGCCCGGATCCACCGTCCCGGCGCCGTCGACCGGGGCGACCCCCGGCACCGACGGCGCCCGCGCGCACCTGTTCACCGCCGGCACGGTCGACGACTACCGGCGGGTGCTCGCCGCCGGCGTCGACCGGGTGGCGACCCGGGTGGCCGGCGCGGACCGGCCGTTCACGGGTGTGACGCCGGACGAGCTGGCGCCGCGCATCGCCGGCATCGACCTGGACCGGCCGCTCGGCGACACCGACGCCGCGCTCGACGAACTCCAGGACGTCTACCTGCGCGACGCCGTCTACTTCCACCACCCCCGCTACCTGGCGCACCTCAACTGCCCGGTGGTGATCCCCGCCCTGCTCGCCGAGGCGGTGCTCAGCGCCGTCAACTCCTCCCTGGACACCTGGGACCAGAGCGCCGGCGGCACCCTGATCGAGCGGCGGCTCGTCGACTGGACGGCCGAGCGGATCGGCCTCGGCCCGGCCGCCGACGGCGTCTTCACCAGCGGCGGCACCCAGTCCAACCTCCAGGCGATGCTGCTGGCCCGCGAGGAGAGCTGCGCCCGGGAGGCCGGCCGGTCGGCCGGACGCCCGTCGCGTCCGGAACTGCTGGCCCGAATGCGCATCATCACCTCGGCCGCCGGCCACTTCAGCGTGCAGAAGGCGGCCAGGCTGCTCGGCCTCGGCGCGGACGCCGTGCTCACCGTGCCCACCGACGCCGAGCGGCGGATGCGTACCGACGAACTGACCCGCGAGATCGACCGCTGCCGCCGCGACGGCCTCGTGGTGGCGGCCGTGGTCGCCACCGCCGGCACCACCGACTTCGGCACCATCGACCCCCTGCCGCAGATCGCCGACATCTGCGCCGCCGCCGGCGTCTGGCTGCACGTCGACGCCGCGTACGGCTGCGGGTTGCTCGTGTCGCCGACCCGGCGGCACCTGCTCGACGGCATCGAACGGGCCGACTCCGTCACCGTCGACTACCACAAGTCGTTCTTCCAGCCGGTCAGCTCCAGCGCCCTGCTGGTGCGCGACCGGCGGACGCTGCGGCACGCCACCTGGCACGCCGACTACCTCAACCCGGCCCGCATGGTCGAGCAGCGCATCCCCAACCAGGTCGACAAGAGCCTCCAGACCACCCGCCGGTTCGACGCCCTCAAGCTCTGGCTGACGCTGCGGATCATGGGCCCGGACGCGATCGGCGCGCTCTTCGACGAGGTGGTGGACCGCGCCGCCGACGCCTGGCAGATGCTCACCGAGGACCCCCGCTTCGAGGTGGTCACCCGGTCGCAGTTGAGCACCGTGGTCTTCCGCTACCTGCCGACCGACGCCGGCCGCGACGTCGTCGACGAGGCCAACCTGCACGCCCGCGAGGCACTGGCGGCCTCCGGCGCCGGGCTCGTCGCCGGCACCAAGGTCGACGGCGCGCACCACCTCAAGCTCACCCTGCTCAACCCCGAGACCACGCGGGACGACATCGCCCACGTCCTCGACCTCGTCGCCGAGCACGCCGGCTGGTACGCGCGGACCAGGGCCGCCGCCGAGCTGTCCTGCCCCGTCGGCTGACGAACGACCCCCCCCCCGTCATGGAGAAGCGCATGTCCACGTACGACTTCATCGCCGTCGGGCTGGGCCCGTACAACCTGGGCCTGGCGTGCCTGACCGAGCCGATCGACGACCTCGACGGCCTCTTCCTGGAGGAGCGGGAGACCATCAGCTGGCATCCCGGGATGCTGCTGGAGTCCACCCGCCTCCAGACGCCGTTCATCGCCGACCTCGTCACCCTCGCCGACCCGACCTCGCCGTACTCCTTCCTGGCCTACCTCAAGGAGTCGGGCCGGCTCTACCCGTTCTACATCCGGGAGAGCTTCTTCCCGCTGCGCAGCGAGTACGACGACTACTGCCGCTGGGCCGCCGCGAAGCTGCGCAACGTCCGGTTCGGGCACCGGGTCACCGCCGTCGAGTACGACCCGACCGACGAGCACTACGTCGTGCGTTCCACCGTGGCCGGCACCGGGGAGCGGGTCAGCCACCGCGCCCGGCACCTCGTGCTCGGCACCGGCACCCCGCCGTACGTCCCCGACGCCTGCCAGGGGCTCGGCGGCGACGCCATCCACAACTCGCGCTACCTGGAGCACCGGGCCGCGCTGCGCGCCAAGCGGAGCATCACCGTGGTCGGCAGCGGGCAGAGCGCCGCCGAGATCTACCACGACCTGCTCGGCGACATCGACGCCCACGGCTACCAGCTGAACTGGGTCACCCGGTCGCCGCGGTTCTTCCCCCTCGAATACACCAAGCTGACCCTGGAGATGACCTCGCCGGACTACGTGGACTACTTCCACGCCCTGCCGGAGGCGACCCGCTACCAGCTGGAGTCCGCGCAGAAGGGCCTGTTCAAGGGCATCAACGCCGACCTGATCAACGACATCTACGACCTGCTCTACGCCAAGAGCCTCGACGGACCCGTGCCGACCCGGCTGCTGACCAACACCGAGCTCACCACCGCCGCGTACGACGGCGGGACGTACACGCTGGGGCTGCGCAACGTCGAGCAGGGCCGCGACCTCACCCTGGACACCGAGGGACTGGTGCTGGCCACCGGCTACCACTACCGCGTTCCCGAGTTCCTGGAGCCGGTGCGGGACCGGATCCGGTGGGACGGCCACGGCCGCTTCGACGTGGCCCGCAACTACAGCATCGACCACACCGGCCGGGGCATCTTCCTGCAGAACGCCGGCACCCACGCGCACAGCGTCACCTCGCCCGACCTCGGCATGGGCCCGTACCGCAACTCGTATATCATCCGGGAGCTGCTCGGCCGCGAGCACTACCCGATCGAGAAGCGCATCGCGTTCCAGGAGTTCGGCGCGCCGGCCGGGGTCGCGTCGTGACCGACGCGCTCTACCGCCGCGTCGACGACCGGCTCGGCGAGTTCGCGCTGCGCGCCCTCGACCCCGACGCCGACGCCGCGCTGCTGCACCGCTGGGTCACCCACCCCAAGGCGGCGTTCTGGCTGATGCAGGACGCCGACGTGGCCCGCGTCGCCGAGGAGTACCGGCGCATCGCCGCCCACCCGCACCACGACGCGTTCCTCGGCCTGCACGACGGCCGGCCCGCCTTCCTCGCCGAGCGGTACGACCCCGCCCGCGTCGAACTGGTCGGCCTGTACGACGCGGCCGACGGCGACGTCGGCATGCACTTCCTCTGCGCGCCGACGGACACGCCGGTGCACGGCTTCACCCACGCGGTCATCACCACCGTGATGGCGTGGCTGTTCGCCGATCCGGCCACCCGGCGCGTCGTGGTCGAGCCCGACGTGCGCAACACGGCGGTGCACGCGCTCAACGCGGCCGTCGGCTTCACCGTCGTCGACCGGATCGCCAAGCCCGAGAAGGACGCGCTGCTCAGCGTCTGCACCCGCGCCCAGTTCGAGGCCGCGACCGGCGCCGCCCACACCCCTCCCGCCGCAACCCGAGGAGACCTGCCCACGTGAACCCCTCCGCATCCGTGGCCCACCTGACGCCGGAGAGCTGGGCCCGCGCCAACCGGCTGCTGGTCCGCAAGGCCCTGGCCGAGTTCGCCCACGAACGGCTGCTCACTCCCGCCCCGGTGCCCGCCGGGACGGACGGCCCCGGGGCGGGGGAGCGCCGCTACGAGGTGCGCGGCGACGACGGCGAGGTGGTCTACCGGTTCGCCGCCGACCTGCTGGCCCTGGACCACTGGCGGATCGACGCCGACAGCGTCACCCGCCACCGCGGCGACGCCGAGCTGCCGCTGGACGCCCTCGAGTTCTGCCTCGACCTGCGCGGCGCGCTGGGCCTGAGCGACGAGATCCTCCCCGTCTATCTCGAGGAGATCAGCTCCACCCTGGCCAGCACCGCGTACAAGCTCGACAAGCCGGCGACCAGCGCCGCCGACCTCGCCCGCGCCGACTTCCAGACCATCGAGACCGAGATGACCGAGGGCCACCCCGGCTTCGTGGCGAACAACGGCCGCATCGGCTTCGGCATCGACGAATATCGCGCGTACGCCCCGGAGGCGGGCCAGCCGGTGCGGCTGATCTGGCTGGCCGCGCACCGCGACCGGACGACGTTCACCTGCGCCGCCGACCTGGACTACGACACCCTGCTGCGCGCCGAACTCGGCGACGACACTCTCGCCCGGTTCGCCGACACCCTGACCGGGCTCGGCCTCGACCCGGCCGACTACCTGCTCATCCCCGTGCACCCGTGGCAGTGGTGGAACAGGATCAGCGTCACGTTCGCCGCCGAGGTCGCGCGGCGCCGCCTCGTCTGCCTCGGCCCCGGCCCCGACGAATACCTGGCCCAGCAGTCCATCCGCACCTTCTTCAACGTCACCGACCCGACCCGGCACTACGTCAAGACCGCCCTGTCGGTGCTGAACATGGGCTTCATGCGGGGGCTGTCGGCCGCGTACATGGAGGCCACCCCGGCCATCAACGACTGGCTCGCCGACCTGATCGCGGGCGACGAGGTGTTCGCCCGCACCGGGCTGACGATCATCCGCGAGCGCGCCGCGATCGGGTACCGGCACCTGGAGTACGAGGCGGCCACCGACCGGTACTCCCCGTACCGCAAGATGCTGGCGGCGCTGTGGCGGGAGAGCCCGGTGCCCGGCCTGGCGCCCGGGCGGCGGCTGGCCACGATGGCGTCCCTGCTGCACACCGACCGCGACGGCCGCTCGTTCGCCGCCGCGCTGATCGCCCAGTCCGGGCTGGCGCCGCGGGTGTGGCTGCGCCGCTACCTCGACGCCTACCTCACTCCGCTGCTGCACAGCTTCTACGCCCACGACCTGGCCTTCATGCCGCACGGCGAGAACGTCATCCTCGTCCTCGACGGCGGCACGGTCGAGCGGGCGATCTTCAAGGACATCGCCGAGGAGATCGTGGTCATGGACCCGGAGGCCGACCTGCCGCCGCAGGTGGGACGGGTCCGGGCCGACGTGCCGGAGGACATGAAGCTGCTGTCGATCTTCACCGACGTCTTCGACTGCTTCCTGCGCTACCTCAACGCGATCCTGGCCACCGAGGGCGTGCTGGACGAGGAGACCTTCTGGCGCACCGTCGCCGAGTGCGCGGCCGACTACGCCGACAGCGTCCCGCACCTGGCCGACCGGCTGCGCCGCTACGACCTGTTCGCCCCGGAGTTCGCGCTGTCCTGCCTCAACCGGCTCCAGCTGCGCAACAACCGGCAGATGGTCGACCTGGCCGACCCGTCGGCGGCGCTGCAACTGGTCGGCACCCTGGCCAACCCCATCGCCCGCTTCGCGCCGACCCGATGACCGCCGTCACCGCCACGCCGGCCGTCGGGGCCGCCCTCGGCACGGACGGCCGGGTGCGGGGGCGGTGGCTGATCCTCGGCGTGCTCTGCCTCGCCCAGGTCACCGTGGTGCTCGACAACACCGTGCTGACCGTGGCGATCCCCGTGCTGACGACCGAGCTGTCCGCCAGCACCGCCGACGTCCAGTGGATGATCAACGCGTACGCCCTGGTCCAGTGCGGCCTGCTGCTCAGCGCGGGCAGCGCCGCCGACCGGTACGGCCGACGGCGGATGCTGCTGGCCGGCCTCGTGCTGTTCGGGCTCGGGTCGCTGGCCGCCGGGCTCGCCCAGACCAGCGGCCAGCTGATCGCCGCCCGGGCCGGCATGGGCGTCGGCGGCGCGCTCCTGGTGACCGCCACCCTCGCGGTGGCGATGCAGGTCTTCGACGACGCCGAGCGGTCGCGGGCCATCGGGCTCTGGGCCGCGGCGAGCGCGCTGGGGTTCGCGGCCGGGCCGCCCTTCGGCGGGCTCGTCCTCGCCCACCTGCCGTGGGGCGCGATCTTCCTGGTCAACGTGCCGATCGTGCTGCTCTGTCTGGTGGCGTCGTGGGCGCTGGTGCCGGAGTCGCGCCGCCCGGGCGGCGGGCGCCTCGACCTCGGCGGGGTGCTGCTGTCCACGGCGGGCCTCACCGGGGTCGTGTACGCGATCATCGCCGGGCCGGAACGGGGCTGGACCGCCCCGCCGGTGCTCGGCTCGGCGGGCGCGGGCGTGCTCCTGCTGGCCGCCTTCGTCGCCTGGGAGCGGCGGGTCGCCGACCCCATGCTCGACATGCACTTCTTCCGCAGCCGCCGCTTCGTCGGGGCGGTCTCCGGCGTCGTTCTGATCACCTTCGGGGCCACCGGCGCGCTGTTCCTGCTGACCCAGCACCTCCAGTTCGTGCGCGGCTACCCCGCCTGGGAGGCGGGGCTGCGGATGGTGCCGTTCGCGCTCTCCATCGTCCTGCTCAACGTGGCCGGCGTCGCCGCGCGGGTGATCCGGCGGCTCGGGCTGGCGTGGTCGATCGCCCTCGGCATGACGCTGCTCGCCGGCGGTCTCGCCCTCGTCACCCACGCCCCGTCGGACGGCTACGAGGTGCTGCTGCCCGGGCTGCTCATGATGGGCGCCGGCTGCGCCCTGGCCAACCCGGCCATCGTCGAGGCGGTGATGAGCGCCATCCCGCCGGAGAAGGCCGGGGCCGGGGCCGGGGTGGACGGCACCATGACGGAGGTCGGCAGCAGCCTCGGCATCGCCGTGCTGGGCGCGATCCTCAACGCCCGCTTCGCCGCCCTGCTGCCCGCCGCCCTGGCCGGCGCGGGATCGTTTCCCGCCGCCCTGGAAGCGGCGCGGAGCGAGGCCGAACGCGGGGCCGTCTCCGAGGCGTTCCGCTCCGCGCTGGAGACCGGCCAGACGGTCGGCGCCGTGGCGGTCTTCGCCGGCGGCTGCGTCGCCGCCGCGCTGCTGCGCCGCGCCGAGCGGGCCGGCTGAGCCCGGCGCTCACCGCCCCCTCGGCCGCCGCGTCGTCGACGGGGGCGGGCGGAGCGCACCCGCCGGCCCGGGGGTCCGGGCCGCCAGGCGTGGGCCGGCCGTCAGGGCGTGGTTCGGCCGGTCATGGCGCGGTCCGGGCCGGTCGGGCGTGGGCCGGGCGGTCGGGCGTGGGCCGGCTGGTCAGGGCGCACGCCGGGCGTCAGGGCGCACGCCGGGCGTCAGGGCGCACGCCGGGCCGTCAGGCGCGCAGCGTCCGCAGCGCGCCGGCCCAGGCGACCACCTCGTCGAGCATGGTGCCGACGGCCTGCTCGTGCGGGGCCGCCGGCCGGAAGTCGCGGAAGTTGACGAAGTCGCTCGTCAGGGAGAGCGCGACCTGCGAGCGGACGTCGGCCACGCCGAGCTGCCCGAGCACCAGCCGCAGGTGCTCCGCCGCCCGGGTACCGCCGTGCACGCCGTAGCTGACGAAACCGGCGGACTTGTGCTGCCACTCCTGGAACAGGAAGTCGACGGCGTCCTTCAGCGCGCCGGGAATCGAGTGGTTGTACTCCGGGGTGACGAAGACGAACCCGTCGCACCGGGCGACGGTCGCCGCCCACCGGCGTACGGCGGGGCGGGTGGACGGCGCCATCGACGGCGGCAGCACCTCGTCGAAGTGCGGCAGGCCGTAGTCGGCGAGGTCGACCAGCTCGGCGGTGAGGTCGCCCCGCTTGGCGGCGAGGTCACGTACCCAGCGGGCCACGACGTCCGCCTTGCGCCCGGGCCGCGTGCTGCCGGCGATGACGCCGATCCTGACCATGGTTGATCTCCTCTACGGGGTGGGAACGGGACTGGGCGGAGGCGGCGCCGCGGTCAGGCCGCGGGCCAGCTCCACCGCGCCGTGCAGGGACGACAGCCCGCCGAGGGCGGCGGGGAGTACCGGCGGCGCGGGGCGGCCGGGCCGGCCGGCCGAGCGGACCCGGTCGGCGACGAGCGGCACGAAGCCCGGCAGCCCGGCGGCGAACCCGCCGCCGACGATCGCCACCGCCGGATCCAGCAGCTCGCCGAGGCTGACCACCGCCGCCGCCAGCGCCCGGCAGGTCGCGTCGACGGCGTCGACCGCCCAGGCCCGGCCGTCGCGCAGTGCCGCCCGCAGCTCGTCGAAGCTCACCTCCGCGCCCCGGGCTGCGCCGGCGCGGCGCAGCGTGGCCGGGCCCGACGCGACCGACTGGAGGCAGCCGCGCCGGCCGCAGTCGCAGCGCGTACCGTCGAGGGCGACGACCATGTGCCCGACCTCGGCGGACGAGCGGCCGGGCACCGACCGGCCGGCCAGCACCACGCCGCCGCCGACGCCGGTGCCGACGCCCAGGTAGACCACGTCGTCGTGGCCGGCGTGCCGGGCCTCGGCCAGCGCGGCGAGGTCGCCGTCGTCGGCGACGGCCGTGGCCGTGTCGGGGAAGACGCGGCGCAGCGCGCCGGCGAGGTCCAGGCCCGCCCAGCCCGGCCGGCCGGGCCACGTCGTGACGGTGCCTGCCGCGTCCGTGGTCGCCGGCATCGCCACGCCGACCGCGCCGACCGGCCCCCACGCCCCGCGCAGCCGATCCACCTCGGCGGCCAGCACGGCCAGGTCCGCCGCCGCGTCGCCGCCGCGCGGCCAGTGGAAGACCCGGTCGTACGCGGGCCGGCCGGCCGCCTCGGCGCGCAGCGCCACCTTGGTGCCGCCGACGTCGACGCCCAGCACGCCGCCGTGGCGTCGCGGGTCGGGCACGACGGCTCAGCCCTCGAGGACGTGGAGGACCACCAGGGCCACCGCGGCGGCGGCGAAGATCACCGGCGTCAGGGTCATCGCGGCCGGGTCCTTCGCCCGGGCGTGGTAGACCACCGCGCCGACCATCTGCAGGGCGAGGCCGACGGCCGCCGCGATCCCCAGCGGCGCCCAGAGCAGCCCGAGCAGCAGGCCGGCGACGGCGGCGAGCTCCAGCACCCCGAGCACGCGGGTGAGGCCGGGGGAGACGCCCAGGTGGTCCATGCGCTCACGCATCTGCGCCTGCCCGGTCAGCTTCGGCACGGCGGTGCCGAGGAAGACCGCGGCGAGGATGGCGGTCAGGACGATGACGGGAATGTGCACGGATGGTCCTTCGCGTCAGGGGGCAGGATGCGCACGACCGTACCGGTGCACGGCCGGCGGCGGCAGGCGGCGGCGCGCCCGGTCCTCACGGGACGGTCGCGACGAGGGCGCGGGCGGCCAACCGGTAGCCCAGCGGCCCGAGCCCGACGATGACGCCGCTGGCCAGCGGGGCGATGACCGAGTCGTGCCGGAAGCTCTCCCGGGCCCAGACGTTGGACAGGTGCACCTCGACGAACGGCCGCGGATAGTTGGCCAGCGCGTCGCGCAGGCTCCAACCGGCGATCATCAGCGCGCCCGGGTTGACGATGGCGCCGACGGTGTCGTAGCGGTCCTGGATGGCCCGGATCATGGCGCCCTCGCAGTCGTGCTGCTCGGCCACCACCCGCCAGCCCCGCGCGGCGACCTCCTCGCCGACCGCCCGCTCGATGTCGTCGAGGGTGTCGGTGCCGTAGATCTCCGGCTCCCGCCTGCCGAGGATGCCCAGGTTCGGGCCGTTCAGCAGCAGCACGTCCGACACGCTTCACCTCGCGGGGGCACGGCCCTGTCCCCACAGGACCCGACGACTGGTCCTCCGCAGTCTTACCGGACGGCCGGCGTCGGGCGACCCGGCGGCGGCCGGGCGGCGGTGGACTAAGGGGTGCCTAGGGGCTGTTAGGGGAGGTGACGCCGCGCCCCGTTCGGTTACCGTCCTCCCTGCTGAGGCGATGCCGCCGGCCCCACGGGGGCGTCACCCGTCTCGAACCGGCCGTCCGGCGTCCCGGCGCGTCCGTACCGCGTACCGGCGGTCCCGGGTCGTCCCGCCCGATGTCCGGCGAAGCCCCTGGTCTGCCCGAGTTGGGAAGTGGGAAGTCATGAGTGGTCAGCCCTCGACGGTGTCGGAACTCCCCGAGTGGCCGCAGTTCGGTGACGAGGAGCGCGTCGGACTGATCCGCGCCCTCGAGCAGGGCCAGTGGTGGCGGATGGGCGGCAGCGAGGTCGACTCCTTCGAGCAGGAGTTCGGCGCGTACCACGGCACGCCGCACGCGCTCGCCGTCACCAACGGCACCCACGCCCTCGAGGTCGCCCTGGAGGTGCTCGGCGTCGGCCCCGGCACCGAGGTGATCGTCCCCGCCTTCACCTTCATCTCGTCCTCGCTGGCCGCGCAGCGCCTCGGCGCGGTCGCGGTGCCGGTCGACGTCGACCTGGACACCTACTGCGTCGACCCGGCCGCCGTCGAGGCCGCCATCACCCCCCGCACCAGGGCCATCATGCCGGTGCACATGGCCGGCCAGTTCGCCGACATGGACGCGCTGAGCAAGCTCGCGGCCGACGCCGGGGTGGCGCTGCTCCAGGACGCCGCGCACGCCCAGGGCGCGCAGTGGCAGGGCCGGCGGGCCGGCGCGCTGGGCTCGGTGGCGGCGTTCAGCTTCCAGAACGGCAAGCTGATGACCGCCGGCGAGGGCGGCGCCGTCCTCTTCCCCGACGAGGAGCTGCGCGAGCGGGCGTTCCTCGTGCACAGCTGCGGCCGGCCCCGCACCGACCGGGACTACCTGCACAGCACCACCGGCTCGAACTACCGCATGGGCGAGTTCACCGCCGCCGTGCTGCGCGCCCAGCTGGCCCGGCTCGACGCGCAGATCGCGGTGCGCGAGCAGCGCTGGCCGCTGCTGGCGAGCCTGCTCGCCGAGATCCCCGGCGTCGTGCCGCAGGGGCGCGACGAGCGCGGCGACCGCAACCCGCACTACATGGCGATGTTCCGGGTCCCCGGGATCACGCCGGAGCGCCGCCGCGCCGTGGTGGACGCCCTGATCGCCCGGGGCGTCCCGGCGTTCGTGGCGTTCCGGGCCATCTACCGGTGCGACGGCTTCTGGAAGGCCGGCACCCCCGACGAGTCGGTCGAGTCGATCGCGGCCCGCTGCCCGAACGTCGAGCAGATCCACGCCGACTGCGTCTGGCTGCACCACCGCACCCTGCTCGGCACCGAGCAGCAGATGCACGAGATCGCCACCGTGCTCGCCGACGTCCTCGCCGGATGACCGGGCCGGTCCCGGCCGCCGCGACCGACCGTCCGGTCCGGGTCGCGGTGGCCGGCCTCGGCTGGGCGGGGCGGGAGATCTGGCTGCCCCGGCTCGCCGCGCACCCGGGTTTCGCGGTGACCGCCGTGGTCGACCCGGAGCCGGGCGTCCGCGCCCGGGCCCGCGACGGCCACCACGTCCCGGCCGCGTACGCCGACGTCGACGAGCTGCCCGCCGACGCGGTCGACCTGGTCGTGGTCGCCGTGCCGAACCACCTGCACGCCGCCGTGGCCGCCCGGTTGCTGCGCCGGGGCGTGCCGGTGTTCCTGGAGAAGCCGGTCTGCCTGACCTCCGCCGAGGCGACCCTGCTCGCCGAGGCGGAGCGCGACGGCGGCGCGGTGCTGCTGGCCGGCAGCGCCGCCCGCTACCGGGCCGACGTCCGAGCGCTGGCCGAGGCGGCCGGCGAGCTGGGCCCGATCCGGCACGTCGACGTGGCCTGGGTACGCGCGCGGGGCGTGCCCGACGCCGGCGGCTGGTTCACCCGCCGCGACCTCTCCGGCGGGGGCGCCCTGGTCGACCTCGGCTGGCACCTGCTCGACACGGTGCTGCCGCTGCTCGGCCCCGCCCCGGTCACCCACGCCATCGGCAGCGTCTCCGGCGACTTCGTCAACGACGGCGCGGCCCACGCCGCCTGGCGGGGCGACGCCGCCGCCGGTGGCCGCGTACCCGGCGACGTCGAGGACACCGCCCGGGGCTTCCTGCTGACCGCCGGCGGGTCCTCCGTGGCGCTGCACGCCTGCTGGGCCTCGCACGAGTCGCTGGACCGCACCACCATCACGGTGCACGGCGCCGCCGGCTCGGCGACGCTGCGCTGCACCTTCGGATTCAGCCCCAACCGCGAGCCGGCACCCGCGCTGACCCGCACCCGCGACGGCGAGACCGTCCGGCTGCCGCTGGCCGGCGAGCCGATCGGCGCCGAGTACGACCGTCAGCTCGACGCCCTTCCCGGGCTGCTGGCGGACCCGACCGGCCGGGGCGTGGCCGTCGCCGAGGCGCGCCGCACCATCGACGTCATCGAACGGATCTACCACTCCGCCCGGCCCACCGAGCCGGAGCGGCAGCACGCGCTGGCGGGCCATCGCGACCGGTGAGAACCACCGTCGGCCCCACTCGCCTCCGGGAGCAGCCATGAGCCATCCACCGTCCACCGTCGAGGTGACCCCGCGATCGCCGCTGCCCGGCCCGATCCGCGCGGTCGTGTTCGACCTCGACGGCGTCGTCGTCGACAGCTCGGCCGTCATGCGGGAGGCGTTCAGCATCGCGTACGCCGAGGTGGTGGGCGACGGGCCGGCGCCGTTCGAGGAGTACAACCGGCACATGGGCCGGTACTTCCCGGACATCATGCGGCTCATGGGGCTGCCGCTGGAGATGGAGGAGCCGTTCGTCCGGGAGAGCTACCGGATGGCCCACCTGGTGCCGCTCTTCCCCGGCGTCCGGGAGACCCTGGAGACGCTGCACGCGAGGGGCGTCCGGATGGCCGTCGCCACCGGCAAGAGCGGCCCCCGGGCCCGCTCGCTGCTCGACACGCTCGGCGTGCTGGGGCTGTTCGACCGGGTGATCGGCTCCGACGAGGTGGCCCGCCCGAAGCCTGCCCCGGACATCGTGCTCCAGGCGCTCGGCCACCTCGGCGTGCCGCCGGAGCAGGCCATGATGGTCGGCGACGCGGTCATCGACCTGCTCAGCGGCCGGGACGCCGGCGCCACCGCGGTCGCCACCACCTGGCACGGCGGTGACCTCGCCGCGCTGCTCGCCGCCGGCCCCGACCTGGTCCTGCACGCCCCGACGGACCTGCTCGCCCACTGCCCCGCCGTCCTCGTCCACTGACCCGCACCGGCGGCACCCTGGTCGATCCAGCGCGTCACCTCAGGCAACGCTTCCGGGGCTGACGGCCCGGCGGGCCGTCAGCCCGGTCCCGGTCCTTCGCCGCCCCGGCCCGGAACTGCCGCACGGGCCGGGGCGGCGGCTGCGGGACCTGTCAGCGGGCCTCGTCGGCGGCCTCGGGACCGGCCCGCAGGAAGCGCAGCACGGCGGTGGCCAGCAGCTCGGCGACCTCCGGCGGGACCAGGTCGGTGCGGACCGTCACGCGTACGAGCACGTCCCCGTCGCCGGGCAGCACCTCGACGAGGCAGGCGCCCGACCACTCGCGGGCGTACGGCTCGACGACCTCCTCGGCGCGGCAGCCGGGCAGCTCCAGCGGAAGGACCACGTTGTCCTGGTACGCGAAGGTGGGCAGGCTGTTGGCCACCTCGCGGGACAGGCCGATGGCCGGGTCGGCGGTGCTCTCCAGGAAGGGGACGTCCTGCGCGGCCATCAGCTCGTCGATGCTCCGCTGCACGGCCCGCGGCAGGTCCCGCTCGGGGGCATCGAACCGGACGCGGAGGCAGTTGGAGTTGATCCTGCTCGTGAAGGTGGAGTCGAGGACGCGGCTGCCGCGCTGGGCGACGATCATCAGCATGCCGATGTCGTCCTGCCGGTGGACGGCGCGCAGGGCCGAGGCGTAGGCGGCGGCGAAGTAGGCGGAGCGGCTGAACCGGCGCTCGCGGCCGGCCCGGTCCCAGCGCTCCAGCACCTCGCGGCCGACGGTGACGGCGTGCCCGGTCTTCGGGCCCCACGCCGGCGTCTGCTCCAGCAGCTCCTGGGACCGGCCCTGGCCCTGTCGGGGCAGGCCGCGCAACTGTTCGCGCCAGTACGCCCGCTGCGCCGCCAGGTCGGCGGCCTCGCGCAGTCGGGTGTACTCGTCGTGGTACTCGCGCAGGGTGGGCGCGGGCCGGTCCCAGACGGGGGTGTTGCCGGTGGTTCGGGCGGTGTAGGCGTGGGTGAGGTCGCGTACGAGTAGTGAGTGTGACCAGCCGTCGAAGGCGATGTGGTGGATGCC
>NZ_JBSGDY010000106.1:0-21806 GCF_053602615.1 Micromonospora sp. NPDC004336 | reverse complement strand
CCCGGCGGGCGGGCCCGACGGCCCGCCCGGCGTACTGTCGACGCCCGACGCCCCGCCCGGCTTCCTGTCGACGCCGGGCGGGCCGGTCGGCTCAGGCGCGCGGAGCCACGGGGGCCTTGTCGTCGAGGTGGGCGCGCAGGCCCTCGCCCTCGATGTCCACGTTGGGCAGGACCTTGTCCAGCCAGCGCGGCAGCCACCAGGCGCTCCGGCCGAGCAGCGACATCACCGCCGGCACGATGGTCATCCGCACCACGAACGCGTCGATGGCGACCCCGATCGCGAGCGCGAAGCCCATGGACTTGATCACCGGGTCGTCGAGGAACACGAAGCCGCCGAAGACGGAGATCATGATCAGCGCGGCGGCCGTCACCACCCGGGCCCCGTGGCCCATGCCGTTGACGGTCGCCTGCTGTGCGGTGTCGCCGTGCACGAAGTCCTCCCGCATCCGGGAGACGAGGAACACCTCGTAGTCCATCGCCAGCCCGAACAGGATGCCGATGAGCAGGATCGGCAGGAAGCTGACCAGCGGGCCGGGCGTGTCCAGGCCGACCAGGTCGGCGAGGTGGCCCTGCTGGAACACCGCCACGGTGATGCCGAACGTGGCGGCGACCGTGAGCAGGAAGCCCAGCGCGGCCTTGACCGGCACCAGCAGCGAGCGGAAGACGAGCATCAGCAGCAGCACCGAGAGCCCGACCACCAGGAGCAGGTAGACCGGCAGGGCGTCGGAGAGCTTCTCGGAGACGTCGATGCCGATGGCCGTCGCGCCCGTCAGCAGCACGTCCACGTCACGGAACTCGCCGACCGCGCCCCGCACGTCGTTGACCAGGGTCTCGGTGGCCTCGTCGGTCGGGCCCGTCTTCGGCACCACGCCGAGCAGCGCGGTGCGACCGTCCGGGCTGAGCTGCGGCGGGGCCACCGCGAGGACGTTGTCGGTGCGCTGGATCAGCGCGGTGACCTGCGGGATCGCGGCCGACGTCGCCTGCGGGGTGTCCCCGGCGACCACCACCGCGAGCCGGCCGGTGAAGCCCGGCCCGAAGCCCTCGGTGATCAGGTCGTTCGACGTCCGGGCGGGCGACCCGACGGCCGCGGTGCCCGCGTCGGGCAGCGCCAGCCGCATGTCCGGCGTGGGCAGCGCGAGCAGGCCCAGCCCGAGCAGCCCGACCAGGATCACCGGCACCCGGAACCGGGTGACGGCGTGGGCCCAGCGGAATCCGAAGCCCGACCGGTCCTCGGCGGCCGCCACGGCGGGGGCGTCCGTCCGGTCCGCGTCGCCGGTGCCGTCGGCCGTCGGCAGCGCCGAGCGCAGCTTGCGGGGGAGCACCCGGCGGCCGGCGAAGCCGAGCAGGGCGGGCTGGAGGGTGATCGCGACCAGCACCGCGACGGTGACCGTGGCGGCGGCGGCCAGACCCATCACGGTCAGGAACGGGATGTTCACCACGGCCAGGCCGGCCAGCGCGATGACCACGGTGGCGCCGGCGAAGACCACCGCCGACCCGGCGGTGCCCACGGCGCGGCCCACCGCCTCGTCCGGCGGCAGCCCCTCCAGCAGGTTCTGCCGGTAGCGGGAGGTGATGAACAGCGAGTAGTCGATGCCGACCGCGAGGCCGAGCATCAGGGCGAGGATCGGCGCGGTGCTGGTCAGGTCGACGACGCTGCTGAGCGCGAAGAGCCCCGCCATGCCGACGCCCACGCCGATCAGGGCGTTGAGCATGGTCATCCCGGCCGCCACCAGCGAGCCGAAGGTGACCACCAGGACGATCGCCGCGATCGCGACACCGATCGCCTCGGTCGAGCCGACCTCCGGTACGGCGCTGAGCACCTCGCCGCCGGGCGCGACCTGCCAGCCCTGGGCCTCGGCCCGCGCGCCGACCTGCTCGTACGCGTCGCGCTGGGCGTCGGTCACCTCGTCGGCGCCGGTGGCGAACTGGACCTGGACCAGCGCGTACCGGCCGTCCGGGCTGACCGCGCCCACCTGGAACGGGTCGACGGCGCCGACGACGCCGGGCAGCGTCGCGGCCTCCTGGGCGAGTTCCTTGACCACGGCCTGCCCCTGCGGACTGCCGAGCGCGCCGTCGGCCGGCGCCTTGACCGCGATCGTGCCGGTCGCGCCGCTGGCCGCCGGGAACTGCTCGGCGAGCAGGTCCAGGGCGCGCTGCGACTCCGTGCCCGGCATGGTGAAGTTGTCGCCCATCGGGCCGCGCAGGCCCGCGGCCGCGAGGCCGAGACCGACGAGTACGACGAGCCAGATCGCCGCGACGAGTCGCCGCCGGCGCATCGAGCCCCGGCCGAGCCGGTATAGCAGGGTGGCCATGAGTTCCTTGTCCTCGCCTAGTGGATGGTTGGGAACGAGTCAGTCGACGGGCTCCAGCGCCCGTCGTACGAGTGCCAGCAGCGCGCGGCGCAGTTCCTCGTCGGGTATGTCGACGAACTCGCCGCAGGTCTCGGAGACGCCGGCGAGCACCACCAGCGCCGCGATCCGCGCGGCGGGGCGCTCCGGGTGCCCGGCGAGCGCCTCGATCAGCCGCTCGGAGATCCGCTGGATGTGCGCGAAGGCGGGCTGCTGGAGCAGCTCCGGGAACTCGCCCCGGAGCAGGGCGATCTCGCGCCGGAAGCGGACCGCGAGGTCGACGAAGCCCTCGGCGGCGACCCGCTGGGCGGCCGCGCCGCGGTGTGCGGCGATCCGCTCGTCGAGCGCCCGGAGGACGTCGATGGCGGGGGCCATCAACTCGGTGAGGATGGCCTCCTTGTTGGCGAAGTGGTAGAGCACCGCCGCCTTGGAGCAGCCCACCTCGCGGGCGATGTCCTGGAGCGACGTGCCCCGGTAGCCGGTGACCCCGAAGCGGCGTGCCGCCGCCGTCAGGATCTCGTCGTGCGTCTCCGGTACCGCCCGCGCCATGCCGGTCCACCTCCCGAACCAGCATGCCTGACCGATCGGTCAGGTGCTGACCGATCGGTCAGATCGTGGCGTTTCCCACAGCCGGCACCGGGCGGGCCCCCCGGCTGCCTACGCGGCCCCGCCGTGCTCCCGGTCGTACGCGGTCCGCGCCTCGGCGATTGCGTTGCGGTGCCGCTCGGCCCAGCTCGTCAGGGCGACCAGCGAGTCGTAGAGCTCGAGCGCGATGGGGGTGGCGGTGTACTCGACCTTCGGCGGCACGGTCGGGTAGACCGTCCGGCTGAGCAGGCCGTCGCGCTCCAGGTTGCGCAGGGTCAGGGTGAGCATCCGGCGGCTGATCCCCTCCACGTGGCGCTCCAGCTCGGTGAAGCGGACCGGCCCCTGGGAGGCGGCGACCAGGATGCCGATGCTCCACTTGCCGCCCACCCGGTCGAGCACCTCGCGGACCGTGCACGCCTTGGCCTGGCCCGGGGTGAAGGGCAGGTCGCCGGTCACGCACGCCTGCGTCGGGTCCACGGACACATCGCTGTTCCTCTGGGACATGAAAGTGCCTCCTTACGCTCCGCTCCATGGTCACAGAAGATGGCGTCGGTAACAAACCGTGCACCTAGGAGGCCTTCGATGCCCACCCGTACCGCCGACTCCCGCTGGCCGGCCCTGCTCGTGCTCTGCGCCGGCAGTCTGATGATCATCCTGGACGGCAGCATCGTCGCGGTGGCGCTGCCCGCCATCCAGCGGGACCTCGGCTTCACCGCGACCGGCCTGGCCTGGGTGGTCAACGCCTACCTGGTCGCCTTCGGCGGGCTGCTGCTGCTCGCCGGGCGCCTCGGCGACCTGCTCGGCCGCCGCGCGGTCTTCCTGGCCGGCGTCGCGTCGTTCACCCTGGCCTCACTGCTCTGCGCGGTCGCGGCGAGCCCCGACACGCTGGTCGTGGCCCGCTTCCTCCAGGGCACCGGCGGGGCGCTCACCATGGCCGTCAGCCTCGGCATGATCGTCCGGCTCTTCCCGGAGCCGGCCGAGCGGGCCCGCGCCATCGCCGTCTTCAGCTTCACCGGAGCGGCCGGGGCGTCGATCGGCATGCTGGCCGGGGGCGTGCTCACCGACCTCGCCGGCTGGCCCGCCATCTTCGCGGTCAACCTGCCGATCGGGCTGGTGATCCTGCTCGCCGCCGTACGCCTGCTCGACGCCGACCGCGGGGTCGGGCTGCGCGCCGGTCTCGACCTGCTCGGCGCGACGCTGGTCACCGGGGGGCTGATGCTGGCCGTACTGGCGATCGTCGGCACCGAGGAGCACGGCTGGACCTCGGCCCGTACGCTTGCCGCGGCGGGCCTCGCGGCGGCCCTGCTCGCGGCGTTCGCGCTGCGGCAGCGGTCGGCCTCGATCCCGCTGCTGCCGCCGCGGTTGCTGCGTACCCCCGACCTGGTCGCCGCCAACGTCGTGCAGTTTCTCATGGTCGCCGCGTTCTTCGGCTTCCAGTTCCTGCTCGCCCTCGAACTCCAGTTGGTGCTGGACCTCGGCCCGACGGCCACCGGGCTGGCCTTCCTGCCCACGCCGGTGACGATCGCGGTGATCTCGCTCGGCCTCGCCGGGCGGCTGATCGGCCGGCACGGTGCCCGGGCGGTGCTGGCGACCGGGCTCGTGCTGGCCGTGGTCGCGTTCCTGCTGCTCGCCCGGCTCCCGGTCGACGGCGGCTACCTGCCCGACGTGCTCCCGTCGATGCTCCTCTTCGGCGTCGCCGGCGGGCTCGCCCTGCCGGCGGTCACCACCCTGGCCATGGCCGGCGCCGATCCGGCCGACGCCGGGCTCGCCTCCGGGCTGGTCAACACCACCCAGCAGGTCGGCGGCGCGCTGGGGCTGGCCATGCTCGCCACCCTGGCCGCCGGCCGCGCCGACGGCCTGCGGGACGCCGGCTGGCAGGACACCGACGCGCTCGCCGCCGGCTATCGGACCGCGTTCACCGTGGCCGCCGGCCTCGTCGCGGCGGCGCTGGTGATCGCCCTGGTCGCCCTGCGCCGCCGCCCGGCACCGGTCCCCCCGCCCGCCGACGGGGCAACGGCGTCCCTGCCCGCCGAGCCGCCCGCCGACCGTGCCGTGGGCGCCGAGCCGTCCGCTGGCCGGATCACGGCCGCCCCGACCGCGGCACCGGCCCCGGAGCGGGCCGCCGCCAAGCGACCCACGGACGCACCGACCGCCGAGCTGCCCGCCGTCCCTCCCGAGCACGCACCGGCCTCCGGCTACCTCACCGACGCGCATTAGCCCGCCCGCCGCACCTCCCTCGCCTCCCTGCCTCGCCCCCGCCGCCCGCGCCACACCCGTCGTCGCCCGCGATCTTGCACTTTTGGCCCCCGATATGAGCGGTTTATACCGATTCCTAGGGGCAGAAAGTGCAAGATCGACGGGCAGTGGGGGGGGGCGGGGGCGGCGGGGGCGGGGCGGCAGAGGGGGCGGGGGAGGTGGGTTAGGAAGGTTTTGGGTGGAGGGCGCGGGTCAGTGCGTCGAGGGCGGCTGGGTAGGCGTGTGAGGGCGGGGTGGCGTAGCCGACGACCAGGCCCTGCGGCCCTGAGCCGGGGGCGTGCCGGAGCCGGTCGAGTGAGCCCACGGCCAGCCCCTGGCGCGCGGCTTCGGCCAGCACCTCCGCCTCGGTCGGCCCGGCGGGCGGCAGCTCGACCAGGGCGTGCAGGCCGGCCGCGACGCCGCCCACGACGTACCGGCCGCCGCCCCTGACGTACCGGCCGCCGGCCGCGTCCAGCCGGTCCAGCAGCAGGTCCCGCCGGCGGCGGTAGTGCCGGCGGACCGCGCGAACCTGGCGGTCGTAGCCGTGGGTGACGATCAGGTCGGCGAGCGCGAGCTGCCCGATCGTCTCCGAGTGCAGGTCCAGGTGGCGCTTCGCCGCCACCACCGGCTCGACCAGGCGGGCGGGCAGCACCAGCCAGGCCAGGCGCAGCGCGGGGCCGAGGGTCTTGGCGGCGGTACCGACGTAGGCGACCTGCTCGGGCGCGGTGCCCTGGACCGCGCCGACGGGCTGCCGGTCGTAGCGGAACTCGCCGTCGTAGTCGTCCTCGACCACCAGCGCGTCCCGGTCCCGGGCCCAGCGGGTCAGCGCGCGGCGGCGCTCGGGCGCCAGGGTCACCCCGGTCGGGTACTGGTGTGCCGGCGTCAGCACCGCGGCGGCCACGTCGGCGAGCGCGCCCCTGCCGAGCAGGTCGGTCCGGGCGCCGTGGGCGTCCACGGGCAGCGGCAGCACCGTGCCGCCCTGCCGGCGGGCCACCTCCCGGTGGAACGCCAGCCCCGGGTCCTCCATCGCGAGCACCGGCCGGCCCTCGTCCCGCAGCACGCTCACCAGCAGCACGAGCGCCTGGACGTACCCGGTGGCGACGATGATCCGGTCGGGGTCGGCCAGTACGCCCCGGGCGCGGCCCAGGTAGTCGGCGAGCGCGGCGCGCAGCTCGATGCGCCCGCGTGGGTCGCCGTAGCCGTAGGCGGCCGGCGGGGCGGCGGCCAGCGCCCGGCGGGTCGCGCGCAGCCAGGCGGTGACCGGGAAGGTGCCCAGGTCGGGGCTGCCGGGGCGCAGGTCGTACCGGGGCGCGGTCGGGCCGGGCGGCGGGGTGGCCGGCGCCGGCGCGGTGCGGCGCAGGGGGCTCACCTCGGTGCCGGAGCCGACCCGGGCCACCAGCCAGCCCTCGGCGACCAGTTGGTCGTACGCGGCGCTGACCGTGCCCCTGGAGAGGCCGAGCTGCGCGGCGAGCGCCCGGGTGGCGGGCAGCCGGGTCGACGGGGCCAGCCGCCCGTCGCGGATGGCGTCGCGCAGCGCCCGCTCCAGTCCGGCCCGGCGGCCGATCGACGCGTCCAGCTCCAGGTGCAGGTCGACGCCGAAAGCGGCCCAGTCCATCGGCACGGGATTGGAGCTTAGAGGCGTGCCGCGACCGACCGAGAATCGGCGCATGACCGACATGCTCGCAGCCCGGGCGGAGGCGCTGCGCGCGCTGCACCGGCCCGGTGACCCGCTGGTGCTGCCCAACGCCTGGGACGCCAGCTCCGCCCGCCGCGTCGCCGCGGCCGGCTTCCCGGCGGTCGCCACCAGCAGCAGCGCCGTCGCCGACTCGCTGGGCCACGCCGACGGCGAGGCCACCCCGCCGGGGGAGATGTTCGCCGCGGTGGCCCGCGTCGCCCGCGCGGTCGCCGTCCCGGTCACCGCCGACCTGGAGCGGGGGTACGGGCTGGGCCCCGCCGAGCTGGTCGAGCGGCTGCTCGGCGCCGGGGCGGTGGGCCTGAACCTGGAGGACTCCGATCCGCGTACGGGCGAATTGGTCGACGTCGGGGCGCAGGCCGACCTGCTGGCCGGGGTCCGGGCGGCGGCCGGGGCGGCGGGGGTCCCGGTGGTGCTCAACGCCCGGATCGACGTCTTCCTCCGGCCCGACGGCGATCCGGCCGCGCGGCTGTCCGAGGCGGTCCGCCGGGCGACCCGCTACCTGGCCGCCGGCGCGGACTGCGTCTATCCGATCCTGCTCGCCGATCCGGCGGCGCTCTCCGCCCTGGTGCGGGCCGTGCCGGGGCCGGTGAACGCGCTCGCCCGCCCCGGCGCGCCGACGGTGCCGGAGCTGACCGCGCTCGGGGTGGCCCGGGTCAGCTACGGCGGGGGCCTGTACGGCGCCGCCCGCGTGCACACGGACCGGCTGCTCGGCGTCGTACGCGCCGGTGGCGACCCGTTCGTCGGGGATCGGTCCGCCGCGTCCGGTTGACCGCCGGCCGCCGGGCCGCGAAGGTGGTCGGATGAGTCGCGCTGACGAGACCCGCGACGGGGTGTCGCTGACCAACCTCGACCAGCCGCTGTCCGACGGCGACGACGCGACCAAGCGGGACCTGGTCGACTACCTCGACGCCGTGCACGGGCGGATCCTGCCGGCGTTGCGCGGCCGGCCGCTCTCGGTGATCCGGGTCCGGCCCGGCCAGCCCCCGTTCATGCAGAAGAACCTGCCGAAGTACACCCCGGACTGGGTGCGCCGCACCTCGGTCTGGGCCGAGGCGTCCCACCGCGAGGTCTCGTACGCGCTCTGTGACGACCGGCGCACCCTGCTCTGGTTCGCCAACCAGCGGGCGGTGGAATACCACCCCACCCTCGCCACGGTCGAGGACCTGCACCGCCCCACCCACCTGGTGCTCGACCTCGACCCGCCCGAGGGGGACTCGTTCGGGCTGGCGGTCGCCGCCGCCCTGCTCGTCCGGCAGGCGCTGGCCGACGCGGGGCTCACCGGCGCGGTCAAGACCAGCGGGGCGAAGGGCGTACACGTCTTCGTGCCGGTGGCGGCGGGCGCCGCCGTGGAGGACATGGCCGCCGCCACCCGCGCGGTCGCGGCCCGCGCCGAACGGCTGGACCCGGCGCTGGCCACCACCGCCTTCATCCGCGAAGACCGGGGCGGCAAGGTGTTCGTGGACTCGACCCGCGCCGGCGGGGCGACCGTGGTGGCCGCCTACAGCCCCCGGCTGCGGCCGGGCGTGCCGGTCTCCTTCCCCGTCGACTGGGCCGACCTGGGCGAGGTCGCCCCGGCGGACTTCACGATCCGCACCGTGCCGGCGCTGGTCGCCGACCGTGACCCGTGGGCCGAGCGGATGCCCGAGCCGCAGCGCCTCCCGGCGGACCTGGTCGCGGAGGGGCACACCATCCCCATCGCCCGGGTGCAGGCCATGCACGAGGGCAAGCGCCGGGCCCGCGCCCGCCGCGCCGCCGGCTGACGTACGCTCCCGGTGCCGGCCGACTGGCGTACGCGCCCCGCGCCGCCGGCGTACGCGCCCCGCGCCGTGCTGGTCCTCGCGTCGAGCCCGCACTGACGGGATCCGACGGTCGGCAACGGTCACGAGAGCGGTCAACTTCGGCACAGGTGTCCCACGGCCCCGCAGGTGGGCGCATGTGGGGAGGGGTCTCGGTCATACTGGTCCGCCATGGAACTGGACGAGTATCAGCGTGGTGCCCTCCGTACCGCCGCCCCACGTGACAAGAGGAATGAGCTGCTCCACCTGGTGCTCGGGCTGGTCGGCGAGTCGGGTGAGATCGCCGAGAAGTTCAAGAAGTGGGTCCGTGACCTGGACAGCGACGAGTCGCGGATCGACCGGGCCGACATCGCCAAGGAACTCGGTGACGTGCTCTGGTACGTGGCGGTGCTGGCCGACTACCTCGACCTGTCGCTGGACGACATCGCGAGGGCCAACCTGGCCAAACTGGCCAGCCGCCAGGTACGTGGCGTGCTGAGCGGCAGCGGCGACGACCGCTGACCCGCACGTCGGCGGGGATTGGACCGACAGCGGAATTGGGCCCGCATTCGGCACGGGCGCCCGCCACCGGCCACCGACGGCCGGGCGCATGATGAAAGCCCCTGACCGGATGTTGCCTGGTCAGGGGCTTTGTTGCTGATCAACTTTCTGGTGCCCCCGGCAGGATTCGAACCTGCGCCCCCGCCTCCGGAGGGCGGTGCTCTATCCCCTGAGCTACGGGGGCTCAGCGACTGGAGAAGACTAGCAAACGCCGCCACGGAATGCCGAATCGGTATCCGGTGCCCGCCCTCGTGTCGGCGTACCGCTGCCCGAGCTGCGCCGGATGCCGCTCGTCGTGGCCGGCCGGGGCCTCGGGCGGCGCGAGTGGAACCTCACGGGTGTCTCCCGGCCCCGGACACACCCATGACGTTCCACCCGTCGGATGCCGCCGACCGTCGGGGAACTGGCCGGCACGCGGGTGCGGGGCCGCGCGCGCGGCGTTGGCGCCGTGCCCGCGCCGGGCCCAACGCGGTCACCGGCGCCGGCGGCGGGGCTGTGCGGCGGTCAGCAGGCCAGGCTGGGCGATCACGTCCCTGCGTCCGCAGCGTCAGGCGGCGACGGCGCGGCGGTGAGCGGGCCAGGTTGGGGACCCCGCCCCTGCGTCCGCAGCGTCAGGCGGCGACGGCGCGGCCGCAGCTGGGCAGCGGGTGCAGCACGATGCGGCGCGGCAGGCGGCGGGGCCACTCGTTGCGGGGCCAGGATCCGTCGACGATCAGGTGCACCGTCCGCTGCTCCTCGCCGCTGAGCCGCAGCACGAAGTCGCGGGGGAGCGGCGGGTCGACCGACGGCGTGGTGATCATGAAGCGGACCCGGCCGCGGGACGAGACGGCGGAGATCACGTCCGCCGCCGGCATCGTGCCGCGCAGGCGTACCCGGCCGATCCAGTAGACCTCGGCGAGGTGCTCCTGAGCCGCCCGGGTGATGGTCGGGTACTCGCTGCGCACCCAGCGTTCCACCGCGCCGACGCAGAGCCCGCAGGCCCGCTCCCGGGGCTCCCGCGGACCCAACCCCCAGGCCCGCAGGTACGCCCCGACCGCCCCGGCGTCCATGGGCGTCTCGAAGCGGCTCTGGATGAGCGTGTGCAGGCTCTGCCGCGTCCACAGCTCCTCGTCGAGGCCCAGGTCGTCGGGGTAGACGCCCCGCAGGACGTCGATGAGTTCGAGTTCCTGTTCGCGGCTGAGCGTTCCCGGCTCGCCCTGCCGATGTCCGCGACGGACGGCTGCCACCGCCCCGTCACCGCCGATGGTGTGGCGCCGGCACCAGCTGGTGACCGAACGCCGTGCGTCTCTCAGTGCAACCCCCACGTCCTGCGCAACGAGCCCGAATCGCAACTGGTCACGATATGTGTGGAGAAAACTCTCTTAGTGTCGCAATCGGTCGGACCGCACAGTGAACCACCAATCGGTCAAAGCGGTCGTAGTCCCTCGGCTCGAGGCCGCGCCTCGCTCGTCGCGCGGAAACGCGAGAGGCCCGCGTCGGCCGGGAACCGGCGGTGACGCGGGCCTCTGTGACGGGCCGTCGGGCGACGTGAGGTGGCGGCTCAGCCGCCCAGGCGCTCCAGCGCGTTCTGGAGGTTGGTCAGGTCGTTGCGCTGGGTGTTCTTCATGGTCTGGGCCGTCCTGACGACGTCGGGCTCGTCGCTGACGTCGAGGATGCCGTCGATCATGTGGATGCCGCCCAGGTGATGCTTGATCATCATCCGCAGGAAGAGGGTGTCCAGCTCCCGGCCCTCGGCCGCGCGCAGCTTCGCCATCTCCTCGGGGGTGGCCATGCCCGGCATGAGGCCGTCCTTGATCAGCCCGTCCCCGTCGGACATCCAGGACATCGACGGCTGGCTGCCCGTGGGGTCGAGCCCCCACGAGCGCAGCCACGTCTGCATCGTGCCGATCTCACCCTGCTGGGCGGCGGCGATGTCGCTGCCGATGTTGCGCACCTCGGGGTCGGTGCCCCGGTCGAAGGCGATCATGCCCATCTCCACCGCCTGCGCGTGGTGGGTCGCCATGTCGCGGGCGAAACCCGCCTCGGCCGAGGCGTCACCCGGCCGGGTCAGCCGGGGCGTCAGCATGCCGCCGGCGTACCCGAGGAGCAGCCCGGCCACGACGGCGAGCGCCAGCGTGACGGTGCCCCAGCGGCGCCCGGACGGCCGCCGCCGCTCCTCCGGGGCCGACCCGGTCGGCCCGCCGGTCTCGATCATGGTCGGGGTGCTCATCGGTCTCCTCAGCCCTGCGGCATCTGGTTGCCGTCGCGCGGGGTGGTGCCGGTGGCGGTGATGCCGCCGCTGCACAGCGCGTTCGGGCCCTCGACGGAGGCGTTGACCCGCAGCGTCTTGATGAACTCGTCGATCCGGCCGTCGTCGGCGCTGTCGACCTTGAGCTGGTAGCCCCAGGCCTGCAGGGAGATCGGCTTGTCCAGCCCCTCGAACGGGCTGAGCATCAGCTTCTCCTTGCCCTGCACCTTCTCCTTGAGCTTCGCCACCTGGTCGGCGGGCAGGTCGGGCCGGTGGGTGATCCACACCGTGCCGTGCTCCAGGCTGTGCACCGCGTGCTCGTTGGCGATCTGGGCGTCGTAGACGTCGCCCATGCAGTTCTGCCAGGCGTCGTTGTGCGGGCCGGCCACCGGCGGGAGCACCGAGTAGGTGATGGAACCCCGCTGGTGGTTGCCGCCCTCGACGAGCTTCTTGTCCTTCTCGCGGAAGTTGGTGATGCCGTCGATCGCGGCCGCCCGGTCCTCCCAGGGCTTGGAGCCCTGGAACGCCGCCCAGGAGCCGTAGCCGATGATCGCCACGGCGAGCACGCCCACGGCGACGAAGAGCGCGATCGGCCCCCACGAGCGACCCTGGCTCACCTTCACCGGGGCGATGGGCTTGCGGCCCTTGCCGCCGGCGCCCGGGCGGGGACCCGCCGGCTTGCCGGACCCGGCCTTGCCGGAACCGGCCTTGGCGCCTGCTGCCGGCCGGCCCGCCGCCGGCTTCTTGCCGGTGCTGACCACGTTCGGGCGCCGCTCGGGGCCGCCACCCGGTGTGCTGATGCTCATCGTGCCTCGTCAGGTCGGTCGGTCAGGGGATCCGGCGGGCCGGTTTCACACTCTGGGTCGCCGCCGCGGGTGCCGAGTCTACCCCCGATAACATGGATCGGTGACTCCCGCAGAACTCGCCGAGGTCGTCCTCTCCGCAGCCCACGCCGTCTTCACCGAGCGGGGCCTGGACCGTTCCGCCCTGCCGGACTCCACGGCGGTGGAGCGACCCCGCAACCCCGAGCACGGCGACTACGCCTCGACGCTGGCGCTCCAGCTCAGCAAGAAGGTGGGCGTCCCGCCGCGCGAGCTCGCGGCCGCCCTCGCCGAGCAGCTGGGCCGGGCCCCGGGAGTCAAGTCGGTCGAGATCGCCGGCCCGGGCTTCCTCAACATCCGGCTCGACGCGGCCGCCGCCGGCCAGCTCGCCCGGACGATCGTCGAGGCCGGCGAGGAGTACGGCCGCAGCGACCGGCTCGCCGGCCAGCGGATCAACCTGGAGTTCGTCTCGGCGAACCCGACCGGCCCGGTGCACATCGGCGGCGTCCGCTGGGCGGCCGTCGGCGACGCGCTCAGCCGGCTGCTGCGCGCCACCGGGGCCGACGTGGGCACGGAATACTACTTCAACGACGCCGGCTCCCAGATCGACCGGTTCGCCCGCTCGCTGCTCGCCGCGGCCCGGGGCGAGCCGGCCCCCGAGGACGGCTACGCGGGGGCGTACATCACCGAGATCGCCGACGCCGTGCGCGCCACCCGGCCCGACGTGCTGGAGCTGGACGACGCCGCCGCCCAGGAGGTCTTCCGGGTCGAGGGCGTGCAGCTCATGTTCGCCGAGATCAAGTCCTCGCTGCGGGGCTTCGGCGTCGAGTTCGACACCTACTTCAACGAGAAGGACCTGCACGACCGGGGCGAGCTGGACCACGCGCTCAACCGGCTGCGCGAGCAGGGCCACACGTTCGAGGCCGACGGCGCGACCTGGCTGCGCACCACCGACTTCGGCGACGACAAGGACCGGGTGCTGCGCAAGTCCAACGGCGAGTGGACGTACTTCGCCGCCGACTGCGCCTACTACCTCGACAAGCGCGAGCGCGGCTTCGAGCGGGTCGTGATCATGCTGGGCGCCGACCACCACGGCTACATCGGCCGGATGAAGGCGATGTCCGCGTGCTTCGGCGACGACCCGGAGCGCAACCTGGAGATCCTCATCGGCCAGCTCGTCAACCTGGTCCGCGACGGGGCGCCGGTGCGGATGAGCAAGCGGGCCGGCACCGTGGTGACGCTGGAGGACCTGGTCGACGCCATCGGCGTGGACGCCTCCCGCTACGCGCTGGCCCGCTACTCCAGCGACTCCCCGATCGACATCGACGTCGAGCTGTGGACCCGGGCCACCCGCGACAACCCGGTCTACTACGTGCAGTACGTGGCGGCCCGGACGGCCAGCGTGGGCCGAAACGCCGCCGAGGTGGGGCTGACCCGGGGCGACGCCGAGGCGTTCCGCCCGGAGCTGCTCGGGCACGAGAAGGAGAACGAGCTGCTCAAGGCGCTCGCCGAGTTCCCCGCCGTGGTCGCCGCGGCGGCCGAGCTGCGGGGGCCGCACCGGGTGGCGCGCTACCTGGAGGAGCTGGCCGGGGCCTACCACCGGTTCTACGACGAGTGCCGGATCCTGCCGCGCGGCGACGAGGAGATCACCGACCTGCACCGGGCCCGGCTCTGGCTCAACGACGCCACCCGCACCGTGATCGCCAACGGCCTGCGCCTGCTCGGCGTCTCCGCCCCGGAGCGGATGTGACATGCGAGCGCGAGGAGTGAGCACGCGGGTCCGGCGGCCACGAGGCGGCGGTCTCTGATGCGCGCGCACGAGGCGGGCGCCCTGCACGGGGACATCGGCAGTCGGGGGCCGGCGTGGCTGCGTACGCCAGTCGACGTCAACGCCCTGGTGCCGGCGCTCTGGCCGCGCAACGTGACGCGCGGCGCGGACGGCGCGCTCGCCGTGGCCGGGCTCGGCGTCCGCGACCTCGCGGCCGAGTTCGGCACCCCGGTGTACGTCCTCGACGAGGACGACCTGCGCTCGCGCTGCCGCGACTTCCGCGACGCGTTCGACGGCGTCGACGTCTACTACGCGGGCAAGGCGTTCCTCTGCCGCGCGGTGGTGCGGATGATCGCCGAGGAGGGCCTGCACCTCGACGTGTGCACCGGCGGCGAGCTGGCCACCGCGCTGTCGGCCGGGATGCCGCCCGAGCGGATCGGCTTCCACGGCAACAACAAGTCCGTACGCGAGCTGACCCGCGCGCTGGACGCCGGGGTCGGCCGGATCATCCTCGACTCGTTCGACGAGATCGACCGGCTCACCGCGCTGGCCCGGGAGCGGGGCGTCCGGCCGAGGGTGCTGATCCGGGTCACCGTCGGCGTCGAGGCGCACACCCACGAGTTCATCGCCACCGCGCACGAGGACCAGAAGTTCGGCTTCTCCCTCGCGGGCGGGGCGGCGGCAGAGGCCGCGTTCCGGGTGCTCGACGAGGGCGTGCTGGAGCTGCGCGGCCTGCACTCGCACATCGGCTCGCAGATCTTCGACGCCAGCGGCTTCGAGGTCTCCGCCCGCCGGGTGCTCGCCCTCCAGTCGCAGATCCGCGACGCGCGCGGGGTGGAGCTGCCCGAGCTGGACCTCGGCGGCGGCTTCGGCATCGCGTACACGACCCAGGACGACCCGTCGGCCCCGCAGGACCTGGCGAAGCGGCTGCGCCGCATCGTCGAGTCCGAGTGCGCCGCCGAGCGGCTGGCCGTGCCGCACCTGTCGATCGAGCCGGGCCGGGCGATCGTCGGTCCGGCCGTGTTCACCCTCTACGAGGTCGGCACGGTGAAGGACGTCGACGGGATCCGCACGTACGTCAGCGTCGACGGCGGGATGAGCGACAACATCCGCACCGCGCTCTACGACGCGTCCTACTCGGCGACGCTGGCCTCCCGGGCGTCGGGCGCCGAGCCGATGCTCGCCCGCGTGGTGGGAAAGCACTGTGAGTCCGGGGACATCGTGGTGAAGGATGAATTCCTGCCCGCGGACGTGCAGCCCGGAGATCTTGTCGCGGTGCCCGGCACCGGCGCCTACTGCCGGAGCATGGCCAGCAACTACAACCACGTGCCCCGGCCCCCCGTGGTCGCGGTGCGGGGCGGCCAGGCGCGCCTGATCGTCCGGCGGGAGACCGAAGAGGATCTGCTGGCATTGGATGTGGGATGACGTCACCTGTGCGCCTGGCGCTGCTCGGCTGCGGCACGGTCGGCAGCGAGGTGGTCCGGCTGCTGCACGAGCAGTCGGCCGACCTCGCCGCCCGGATCGGCGCCCCGCTGGAGATCGCCGGCATCGCCGTCCGCCGTCTCGGCCGTGACCGGGGCGACCTGCCGGTCGACCCCGCGCTGTTCACCACCGACGCGCTCGGCCTGATCAAGCGCGACGACGTGGACGTGGTGGTCGAGGTGGTCGGCGGCATCGAGCCGGCGCGGGGCTGGCTCGTGGAGGCGCTGCGGGCCGGCAAGAGCGTCGTGACCGCCAACAAGGCGCTGCTCGCCGAGGACGGCGCGGCCCTGCACGACGCGGCGGTCGAGGGCGGCGGCGACCTCTACTACGAGGCGTCCGTCGCCGGGGCGATCCCGCTGCTGCGCCCGCTGCGCGAGTCGCTGCACGGCGACCGGATCAACCAGGTCACCGGCATCGTCAACGGCACCACCAACTTCATCCTCTCCGCGATGGACGCCACCGGCGCCGGCTTCGCCGAGGCGCTGGAGGAGGCCACCGAGCTGGGCTACGCGGAGGCCGACCCGACCGCCGACGTGGAGGGCTTCGACGCGGCCGCCAAGGCCGCGATCCTCGCCTCGCTGGCGTTCCACACCCGGGTCGGCGCGGCCGACGTGCACCGGGAGGGCATCACCGAGGTCACCGCCGCCGACGTGGCCAGCGCCAAGGCGATGGGGTGCACCATCAAGCTGCTCTGCATCGCCGCGCGGGGCGCCGACGCGGGCGGCCGGGAGACGGTCAGCGTGCGGGTGCACCCGGCGATGATCCCGCTGGCCCACCCGCTGGCCAGCGTCGGCGACGCGTTCAACGCGGTCTTCGTCGAGGCCGAGGCGGCCGGGCCGCTGATGTTCTACGGCCGGGGCGCGGGCGGCGCGCCGACCGCCAGCGCGGTGCTCGGCGACGTGGTGGCGGTCGCCCGCAACCGGCTCGCCGGGGTGCGCTCGGCCAGCGAGTCCGCGTACGCCGACCTGCCGGTGCGGCCGATGGGGGAGGCGCTGACGCGCTACCACATCAGCCTGGACGTGGCCGACCGGCCGGGTGTGCTGGAGGCGGTCGCGGGCGTGTTCGCCCGGCACGACGTCTCCATCGCCACCGTCCGGCAGGGCCCGGCCGGCGACGCGGCCGGCCGCGGCGAGGACGCCGACCTGGTCATCGTCACGCACGTGGCGCCGGACGCGGCGCTCGCCGCCACCGTGCGGGAGCTGCGCGGGCTCGACATCGTCCGCTCCGTGGCGAGCGTGCTGCGGGTCGAGGGCGGGCTCTGACCGGCCGACCCGCAATCCCGCCGGGGCGCTGACCGGCCCCGGCGGGACCTGACCGGCCCCGGCGGGACCTGACCGGCCCCGGCGGGACCTGACCGGCCCCGGCGGGTCTGACCGGCCGGCGGCGCGGCTCTGACCGGCCGGCGGCGCGGCTCTGACCGGCCGGCCCGCAGCCCGGGCGCGGGCTCTGATCGGCGGGCCGCGTCCCCGTGGGTGGGTGGCCGGGCCGCTCGCCGTGCCGGCGGGGCGGGTGCCTCCGCGTCTCGCCTGGTGGTTAACTGCGGGTGCGCCGGCGGCGACCCGACGAAGCTGGTCCAGGCTGGAGGCGTACCCGGCGGGGCGGTAGAGGCGAGGGAGAGCGACATGTGGCGGGGTCTGATCGACGCGTACCGGGACCGTCTGCCGGTCACCGAGGCCACGCCAGTCGTGACCCTGCACGAGGGGAACACCCCGCTGCTGCCCGCGCCCGTGCTCTCCGCCCGGCTCGGCTGCGACGTGCACCTGAAGGTGGAGGGGGCCAACCCGACCGGCTCGTTCAAGGACCGGGGCATGACGCTCGCGGTGTCGAAGGCGGTCGAGGCCGGCAACAAGGCGATCATCTGCGCCTCCACCGGCAACACCAGCGCCTCCGCGGCGGCGTACGCGGCCCGCGCCGGGTTGACCTGCGCGGTGCTCGTGCCGCAGGGCAAGATCGCGCTGGGCAAGCTGGCCCAGGCGCTGGTGCACGGCGCCCGGCTGCTCCAGGTCTCCGGCAACTTCGACGACTGCCTGGCGCTGGCCGCGAAGCTCGCCCAGGACTACCCGGTCGCCCTGGTCAACTCCGTCAACGTCGACCGGCTGCACGGCCAGAAGACGGCCGCGTTCGAGATCGTCGAGGCGCTCGGCGACGCGCCCGACATCCACTGCCTGCCGGTCGGCAACGCCGGCAACGTCTCCGCCTACTGGATGGGCTACTCGGAGGAGCTGCGCGACGGCAACGCCACCCGCGCCCCCAGGATGTACGGCTTCCAGGCTGCCGGCGCCGCCCCGATCGTCAGCGGGCAGGTGGTCCGCGAACCGTCAACGATCGCCACCGCAATCCGGATCGGCAACCCGGCGAGCTGGACCAGGGCCCTCGACGCCCGGGATTCCTCGGGCGGCCTGATCGCCGCCGTCACCGACCGGGAGATCCTGGCCGCGTACCGGCTGCTGGCCCGCGAGATCGGGGTCTTCGTCGAGTTGGGCAGCGCGGCCAGCGTGGCCGGCCTGCTCCAGCAGGCCGCCGCCGGCAGGGTGCCCGCCGGCTCGACGGTGGTCTGCACGGTCACCGGCCACGGCCTGAAGGACCCGGAGTGGGCCATCTCCACCGCCCCGGCCCCGATCACCATCGCCAACGACCCGCTGGCCGCCGCCCGCTCCCTCGACCTGGCCTGATCCGCCGCCCGCCGGCGACTCCCCGGAGCGGCTCGTGGCCGTGCCGGCGACCCGCGTCGTCCGGTCGCCCCGTCGCGGCACCACCCTCGGCGATCCGATCGAGGCGCAGGCGCTGCTCGGCACGTAGGGCGGCCCGCGGTCCGTGGCGTGGGCCGGTTGCCGGGGCGCGGCCCGGAAGATGTCCGGTCTCCGCCGGGCGGGCCGGGAAGGTGTCCGGTGCCCGGCTTGCGGGGCCGCTGGGAGCGGTCCCGTGGGCGGGACCCGGGGCGGGGGTGCCCGGGGGACGGCGGGCCGGGTGCGGGAGACTGCAACCTCCGCAATCCTTCTTCTCAGGAGTGAGCCACGCCGATGTCGCTGCTCGCCAGATTCAGCCTCGCCAACCGAGGGCTGGTCGCCCTCATCGCGGTGGTGATCACGGCGTTCGGAGCGTTCGCCGTACCGTCGCTGAAGCAGCAACTCCTGCCGTCGTTGGAGTTTCCGGCCGCGTTCATCGTGGCGACCTACCCGGGCGCCGGCCCGGAGATCGTCGAGTCGCAGGTCACCGAGCCGATCGAGAACAGCCTCCAGGCCATCCCGGGCCTGGACAAGATCACCTCGACCTCGCGTGAGGGCGCGGCGACGGTCCAGGTGCAGTACGAGTTCGGCACCGACCTCGACGACGTGGTCAACAAGATGGAGACCGCGCTCAACCGGATCGACACGCAACTGCCGGAGGGCGTCGATCCCCAGGTCATCGCCGGCAGCACCGACGACCTGCCCGCCGTGGTGCTCGCCGCGTCCGGCGGCGACGATCCGCGTGCTCTGGCCGAGAAGCTGCGCGGCGCGGTCGTGCCGGAGTTGGAGGCGATCGAGGGGGTCCGGTCGGTCGACCTGACCGGCACCCGGAACGACGTCGTGGTGGTCACCCCGAATCCGGCGAAGCTGGCGGCGGCGAAGCTCCCGCCCACCGCGCTCGGCGCCGCGCTGAAGACCAACGGCGTGACGGTGCCGGCCGGCGCGGTGGCCGACGGCGGCCGGTCGCTCCCCGTGCAGGTGGGCACCCCGCTCGCCACGCTGGACGACCTGCGCGGCATCGTCGTCGCGCCGGCGGCGGGCAAGGTGGGCCCGGTCCGCCTCGGCGACGTGGCCACCGTCGAGCAGCAGCTCGCCCCGGCCACCGCGATCACCCGCACCAACGGCAAGGACAGCCTGGGCATCGCGATCACCGCCGCCCCGGACGGCAACGCGGTGGAGATCTCCCACGAGATCCGGGACCGGCTGGCCGAGCTGCGCGAGGCTTCCGGCGCCGAGCTGACCGTGGTCTTCGACCAGGCGCCGTTCGTCGAGAAGTCGATCGAGAGCCTGACCACCGAGGGCCTGCTGGGCCTCGTCATGGCCGTCGTCGTCATCCTCGTCTTCCTGCTGTCGATCCGCTCCACCGTGGTCACCGCGGTCTCCATCCCGCTGTCGGTGGTGGTCGCCCTGATCGCGCTCTGGATCGGTGACTACTCGCTGAACCTGCTCACCCTCGGCGCGCTCACCATCGCGGTCGGCCGGGTGGTCGACGACTCGATCGTCGTGCTGGAGAACATCAAGCGCCACCTGGAGTACGGCGAGCCGAAGCGCGAGGCGATCCTCGCCGCCGTCCGCGAGGTGGCCGGCGCGGTGACCGCGTCCACCCTCACCACCGTCGCCGTCTTCGCGCCCATCGCGCTGGTGGGCGGCTTCGTCGGGCAGCTCTTCGCGCCGTTCGCGATCACCGTCACCGTCGCCCTGCTCGCCTCCCTGCTGGTCTCGCTGACCATCATCCCGGTGCTCGCGTACTGGTTCCTCAAGCCGTCCGGCGGCACGGTGGACGACGCCGCGGTGCGGCGGGCGGCCGAGGAGAAGGAGCTGCGCAGCCCGTTGCAGCGGGCGTACCTGCCGGTGATCGGCTTCGCGACCCGCAAGCGGGCCACCCGCTGGATCACGCTCGGGCTCGGCGTGCTCGTACTGTTCGGCACGTTCGGCCTGTCCCGCCAGCTGGAGACCAACTTCATCGACGACTCCGGCCAGGACACGCTGAGCATGACGCAGGAGCTGCCGGCCGGCACCGGGCTGGCCGGCACCGACGCGGCGGCCCGCCAGATCGAGGCGGTGCTGGAACGCACCGAGGGCGTCGAGACGTACCAGGTCACCGCGGGTGGCGGCGACAACCCGTTCGCCGGCGGCGGCAACAACGTCGCCACCTGGTCGTTGGCCCTCGGCGACGAGACCGACGCCAAGGAGATGCGGGAGGTCCTGCGTAAGGAGATCGACGCGCTGGGCGCGACCGTGGGCGAGGTCAGCTTCGGCGCCGGGCAGGGCGGTGCCGCCGCCAACCAGCTGGAGGTGGTCGTCCAGGCCACCGACCCGCAGGCGCTGGCGCGGGCGGCCGACGAGGCCCGGGCGGCCATGGCCGGGGTGCCGGACGTGGAGGACGTCTCCACCAGCCTCGCCACCCGGGTGCCGCGCGTCGACGTCACCGTCGACCGGGTCGCCGTCGGCCGGGCCGGGCTCACCGAGGGCGCCGTCGGCCAGCTCGTGGCGCAGGCGTTCCGGGGCGCGCCGCTGGGCCAGGTGACCCTCGACGGCGGGCAGCGGGACGTGGTGCTGCGGTTCGCCGGCAAGCCGCCGGTCTCCGTCGAGGAGCTGCGCGCGCTGCCGGTGGGGCCGGTCAAGCTGGGCGACATCGCCGAGGTCACCGTGGCCGAGGGGCCGCAGCAGGTGACCCGGATCGACGGCGAGCGCAGCGTCTCCGTCACCGGTACGGCCACCGGCTCCAACCTCGGCGCCACCACCCAGGAGCTGCAGAAGAAGCTGGACGCCATCGACGTGCCGGGGGCGTCCTTCGCCATCGGCGGGGTCAGCGCCGACCAGGAGGAGGCCTTCGCCGACCTGGGTCTGGCCGTGCTCGCGGCCATCGCGATCGTCTTCCTGATCATGGTGGCGACGTTCCGCAGCCTGACCCAGGCGCTGATCCTGCTGATCTCCGTCCCATTCGCGGCGACCGGCGCGATCGGCCTGCTGCTGGCCACCGGCACCCCGCTGGGTGTGCCGGCGCTGATCGGCGTGCTCATGCTGGTCGGCATCGTGGTGACCAACGCGATCGTGCTGCTGGACCTGATCAACCAGTACCGGGCCCAGGGCATGAGCGTCCAGGAGGCGGTGGTCGAGGGCGGCCGGCGCCGGCTGCGGCCGATCCTGATGACCGCGGTCGCCACGATCTTCGCGCTGCTGCCGATGGCGTTCGGCCTCACCGGGGAGGGCGGCTTCATCTCCAAGCCGCTGGCGATCGTGGTGATCGGCGGGCTGCTCAGCTCGACGCTGCTCACCCTGATCCTGGTGCCGACGCTCTACACGATGGCGGAGAACACCAAGGAGAGCTTCCGCTCCCGCCGGGCCCGCCGGTCCGGTGCCGCGCCGGCGGCCGCCGACGCGCCGGCCGCCGACGCGCCGGCCGCCGCGACGGAGGCGTCCGCCGAGCCGGCCCCGGTGCCGGCAACCGCGCCGGCCGGCGCGGAGGCCGCCGCCGCGCCGGCGTCCCGGCCGGCCCCGTCGGCCGCCCTGGTCGACGGCACCGACCAGTTCGAGGTGCTGCGGCTGCCGAAGAGCCGCAAGTCCCCGCTGCCGCCGGCGG
>NZ_JBSGDY010000105.1:0-21811 GCF_053602615.1 Micromonospora sp. NPDC004336 | reverse complement strand
CCCAACTCCCGCGCCGCCGCCCACACCAACCCCGCCGCCGGCTTACGACACCCACACCCCGCACCCTCCCCATGCGGACACACCAACCACGCATCGAACCGCCCCAACAACCGCTCCACCCGCGCATGCACCGCCCGCATCTGACCCTCGGAGAACAACCCCCGCGCCAGACCCGACTGATTCGTCACCACCGCCAACCGCAACCCCGCCGCCCGCAACCGATCCAACGCCACCCGCGCCCCCGGCACCGCACGCACCTTCTCCGGATCACCGTTGTACGGAACGTCCTCGATCAACGTCCCGTCCCGATCCAGCAACACCGCGTCGAAGAGGCGCCGACCGGCGCCGACCGGGTTGGAGCCGGCGGGCGTCATCGGCCCGTCCCCGGGCGCTCCGCGCGGCTGCGCCACCAGCCGCGTACCCAGTGCGTCACCGCCAGCGGCGGGATCGCCGCGCTGGTCACCAGCATGGTGGCGACCTCGTCGGCGGTGCGGGGGCCGGGGGCGATCCGGGCGCGGGCGAACTCGGCGGTGCCGGCCGCCCAGCCGAGCGCCCCGGCCAGGGCGACGCCGCCGAGCACGGTGCGGTTCGGGTCGCGGGCCAGGGGCCGCAGCGCGGCGGCGGCCAGGGCCAGCGCGCCGGCCGCCGTGACGGCGACGTGCCGGTGCCGTCGGCCGGGCGGCAGCCGCAGGTCGGTGCGCCAGTGCGGGCCGTACAGCCGGCGCAGCAGCGCGTCGTCGGCGTTGCCGCGCTGGACCCGCAGGCTCACCCAGCGGTCCTCGGGGCGTACCGGATGGGTCACCGTCCGGTCGCCGCGGACCAGGTCCCAACCGGCGCGCCGCACCCGGTGGGCCAGTTCGGCGTCCTCCCGGTAGGCGCGCGGGAAACGCTCGTCGAACCCGCCCGCGTCGGCCAGCGCGTCCCGCCGGTAGGCCATGTCCGCGGTGATCCACTCGCCCTCGGCGAGCCCGGCGGTGCCGCGTTCCCAGTCGGTCGGCCGCCGGTGCGGCGGCAGCGGCACGCGGACCCGGCCCTGCACCCCGCCGACCAGGTCGCCGACGCGAAGGTCCGCGAGGAGCCGGCGGGCCCAGTCCGGCGCCGGGACGACGTCGTCGTCGAGAAAGACGATCCAGGGGGAGCGGGCGGCGCGCCAGCCGACGTTGCGGGCCGCCGCCGGCCCCGCGCCGGGACCGGTCAGCACCTTGGCGTACGCGGCCAGCGCCCCCGGCACCGCCAGCTCGCCGGTGGAGTCGCGGCGGTCGTCGACGAGCAGGATCTCCGGGTCGGGCAGCTCGCCCACCTGGTCGGCGAGCGCGTCCAGCAGCGTCGCGAGGCTGGGCCGGCCGAGGGTGGGCACCACGACAGTGATCACCGGGCACCGCCCAGCGCGTCGCGCCGCACCGCGAAGGGGCCGAGCGCCAACAGCTCCACGGGGGCCGAGCCGAACAGCTCCATCGCCTCGCGCGGGGTGTCGACCATCGGCCGGCCCGCCGTGTTCAGCGAGGTGTTCACCACCACCGGCAGCCCGGTCAGCCGCTCGAACTCGGCGAGCAGCTCGGCGACCACCGGTTCGGTGTCGGCGTGCACGGTCTGCACCCGGGCCGTGCCGTCGACGTGGGTGACCGCGGGGATGCGGTCGCGCCAGTGCGGCTGCACGCGGTGCACGAAGAGCATGTACGGGCTGGGGAAGACGCCCTCGAAGATCTCCGCGAAGCGTTCGGCGCGGACCATCGGGGCGATCGGCCGGAACTGCTCGCGGCCCTTGACGTCGTTCATCCGGGCGGTGGTGGCCGGGTCGCCGGGGTGGGCCAGCAGGGAGCGGTGCCCCAGCGCCCGGGGGCCGTACTCGCTGCGGCCCTGGTACCAGGCGACGATGCCGTTGTCGGCCAGCACCCGGGCGGCCTCGGCGGCGATCGAGTCGGGCCGGAAGTACGGCAGCGCGGCCCGCCGCAGCTCCGCCTCCAACTCCTCGTCGGTCCAGCCCCGCCCGAGGTCCGCCCCGACCATCGGGGTGGACCGGTCGCCCAGGTCGCGGGCGACGTGCAGGGCGGCGCCGAGCGCCGTGCCGGCGTCCCCGGCGGCGGGCTGCACCCAGACGTCGCGGTACGGGCCCTCAGCGGCGAGGCGCGCGTTGGCCACGCAGTTGAGCGCCACCCCGCCGGCCATGGCCAGCGTGGACGCGCCGCCCGAGGCGTCGTGCAGCCAGCGGGCCAGGTCGAGGATCACCTCCTCCAGCCGGGCCTGCACGCTGGCTGCCAGGTCGGCGTGCTCCTCGGTCGTCTCGCCGTCGGCGGCGCGCGCCTTGGCCATGCCGCCCCAGTCGATCCGGTCGACGGCGAAGCCGCCCTCCGGGGTGACCCGGACCAGCTCGCGCAACAGGCCGAGGTGCTTCGGCCGGCCGTAGGAGGCCAGCGCCATCACCTTGTACTCGTCGCTGGAGTGCAGGAAGCCGAGGTGCCGGGTGAGGTCCTCGTAGAGCAGGCCGAGCGAGTGCGGCAGCTCCTGGGAGTGCAGCGGTCGCAGCAGCCCGTCGGAGTAGACGCCGGCCAGGTGGCTCGCCACCTCGCCGCGCCCGTCGAGGACCAGCACCGCCGTGTCGTCGCCGCCGCTCGGGGCGGCCAGGCCGGCCGACGCGGCGTGCGCCACGTGGTGCGGCACGAAGCGCACCTTCGCCGGGTCCAGCCCGGGCAGTGCGGCGGCGAGGAACTGCGGGGCGCGCTGGGCGTACTCGACGCGCAGCCAGTCCCAGGGGTCGCTCAGCCCGAGGCTGTCCGCGGGGCGGCAGAGCCCGGGATCGAAGGAGTACGCGACCGCGTCGAGGTCGTCCACGTCGATGCCGGCGCTGGCCAGGCACCAGGCGGCGGAGAGCTCGGGCAGCTCCCACGCGGAGAAGGCGAGGGGACGTTTGCCGTGCTTGCGGCGGCTGAACCGCTCCTCTTCGGCGGCGGCCACCACCCGGCCGTCGACCACCAGCGCAGCCGCCGGGTCGTGAAAGATCGCGTTGATGCCAAGGACCCGCATGCGAAGTCCCTACCCCCGGCTTCTCCTCCTAACCTCTAGATCATCGTCTTCTCCTGACGGGCGACTCAGTCGGTTGTGGAAACCCGCCGGCGGGCGGCGGGACGAACCGCCCCACCGCCCGCGTCCGCGACGTGACGCCGCGTCAGGCCCGGTCGTCGCGGAGCATGCCCGGGCCGAACACCTCGTAGGCGATCCGCTCCGCCGGCACGCCCCGGCGCAGCAGGCCACCGCGGACGATGTTCATGAACGGCAGCGGGCCGCAGAGGTGCACGTGGGCGTCGGGGGAGAGCGGGATCAGGGCGGGGTCGACGCGACCGCCGGCCACCTCGGCGGTCAGCCCGGCGACCTCGGCGTCGGTGACGTCCTCGTACCAGAGCGCGGTCCGCAGGTTGGGCAGCGCGGCGTGCAGGCGCGGCAGCTCGCCGCGGAACGCGTGCGCCGCGCCGGCCCGGTCGGCGTGCACCAGCACCACCGGGCGCTGCGGCTCGGTGGCCGCCAGGTGCTCCAGCGCGGCCATCGCGGGGGTCAGCCCGATCCCGGCGCTGACCAGCAGCAGCGGGCCCTCGCCGGCGACCGCGCAGACCTCGCCGAAGGGCGGGCTGAGCCGCAGGACGTCGCCCTCGGCCACGTGCTCGTGCAGGAAGGTGGAGACCATGCCGTCGGGGGCGTCGCCGACGCCGCGGACCCGCTTGACGGTGATCCGCCAGTGGTCGGCCCCCGGCCGGCCGGAGAGGCTGTACTGGCGGATCTGCTGGCCGCGACCGCCGTCCAGGTCGACGGCGACCGAGGCGTACTGGCCGGGGACGAAGGTGGGCACCGGGCCGCCGTCGGCCGGGACCAGGGTGAACGAGACGACGTCCAGGGCCTCGTCGACCCGGCCGGTGACCCGCCACTCCCGCCACACCGACTCGCCCTCGTCGAGCCCGGCCCCGAGGTAGAGGCGGGCCTCCCGGGCGATCAGCTCGCAGGCCAGCAGCCAGTACACCTCGTCCCAGGCGGCGGCGACCTCCGGGGTGACCGCGTCGCCGAGCACCTCGCCGACGGCGGCGAGCAGGTGGCGGCCGACGATCGTGTACTGCGCGGGGGTGATGCCGAGGGAGGCGTGCTTGTGCGCGATCCGGTCGAGGATCGGGCCCCACGGCGCGTCGCTGCCGCCGGTCAGGTGCTCCGCGTACGCGACCACGGCCGCCGCGAGCGCGGCCTTCTGCGCCCCGGTCGCCTGGTTGCCGCGGTTGAAGATGTCGAGCAGCTCGGGATGGGCGTCGAACATCCGCTGGTAGAACCGGCCGGTGATCGCCTCGCCGTGCGCCTGCACGGCGGGCAGGGTCGCCGTCACCACTGCTGCTGAGGACTCCGAGAGCACGACTTTGTCTCCTTCTGGGCTGAACCGCTCGGGCCCTGTCAGCAAAACAGGAATGCGAGATACCGCTTTAGGGTCGAAGGTCCCGGGTCGAGGGTCGGGTGGGTCACAAACCTGGCCCGTCGGCCCGTGGTGGCCGGTGTCGGCGCTGGCTAGGGTCGGTACGTGAAGCTCAACCGGTCCACCGACATGGCGCTGCGGATCGCCATGCTCGCCGCCGCGAGCCCGCGCCGGATGACCGTCGACGAGCTGTCCGACCAGCTGGAGCTGCCCCGCAACCACGTCGCGAAGGTGGTCCAGCGGCTGCAGCGGATCGGGGTGCTGGTCACCATCCGGGGCCGCTCCGGCGGGGTGGCCTTCGCCGAGGGCGGCCACGACATCACGGTGGGCCGGGTGGTCCGGGCGTTCGAGGGCGACGACGAGGTGGTGTCCTGCGACGAGCCGGCCTGCTCGCTGCGGGCGGCCTGCCGGCTGCGGGGGGAGCTGCGCCGCGCCCGGGACGCCTTCCTCGCGGTGCTGGACGGGGTGACCCTCGGCGGCCTCGTCGACGGGCCGACCGGCCCCGTGCTGCTCGCCCTCGGCCTGCCCCGCGCCCCCGCGCCCCGCGCCTGACGGCGCGGGGCCCGGGGGTGCCGTCCGGGTCAGGAGACGGTGATCGAGCCGTCGCCGGAGCGGACGCAGGAGACCGCGCGGGCGCCGGTGGCGGCGGCCCCGCTCAGGCACTGCCCGAGCACCTGGTGGCCGGCGGCGTTCGGGTGCCAGGATTCCTGGCAGGTCTGGAAGTAGCTCACGCAGGTGTTCGCGATCCGCTGGATGGCGATCTTGTCCTTGCCCGCCAGGCTGGTGACGAAGGTGCCGTTCGGCGGGTTGTCCTGGAGCCGGATCGGGGTGGCCAGCGCCCCGGTCGGGCTGGTCGTCGACTCGCAGAGCCGCGCGCCGTCGAAGGCCCGCTGCACGTTGAGGTAGACCAGGTCCGCGCCGGGGAACTCGGCGGCCGCGCTGTCCCGGGCGGACCTGACCAGCGTGCCCAGGCCCTGCGAGAAGCGGTGGCCCGGCAGCAGGCTGGCCCGGTGGATCGGGCAGCCGGCCGCGTACCGCTCGGCGCCCAGCGCCCGGAACTTGTCCCGCGTGTCGTCCCGGCTGTCCTCGCTGTGGAACGTCGGGTCGAGGTCGAACGGCAGCGGGTTGGTGTAGTCCTGGAAGACGATCCGGTGCTGACCGTCGGCGTCGATCTCGCGCAGCGTCGTGAGCAGCTGGCGTACGGCCGCCGTGGTCTCCGCGGTCGCGGCGTTCCACTGCGCGGCGGTGGCCAGGTCGGCGTCCGTGCAGGGCTCCTGCTCCACCGGCCCGCCCAGGTAGGCCCAGAACTCCCACCAGCCGGTCCAGGCGTCGGCGATGAAGCGGTTGGCGCACTTCTCGGCGACGTCGCCGAAGGTGAACGAGCTGTTGTTCGAGCCGAGGCCGAGCAGCACCAGGTCGATGTCGTGGGTGCGGGCGACCGCGCGGAGCTGGTCGAGCTGGGCGGCGACCTGCCGGCCGCCGGTGCGGGCGGAGGAGGCGGTGGCGATGTCGTGCGGTTGGCCGCCGGAGCACGCGAGGTTGAACCGGTCCTGGATGCCCGGCAGGCTCGCCCGGTGCAGTGAGGCGTTCGCCGAGCGGTGGCAGAAGAACGCGTTGCTGTTCGGCGCCGTCCAGCCCGGGAAGCCCTGCGCCGTGCCGGCGGCGTCGACCACCGGGGTGTACGCCCCGGCGCCCTCGCCGCTGATGAAGCTGTCGCCGAGCGCCACCGCGGCCGTGGGTGGCGCCGCCGCGGCCGGGGCGGGCAGCCCGACGGCGGTCGACAGTGCGGCGGCGGCCACGGCGAGTGCCGCCGCGAGAGCGGTACGACGGAACCTGGACATGACGTCCTCCATCTGTCCATCGAAATGTGAAAGATCCTCTGAGGCTGCGATCACACCACCGGCGCGCGACAGACGTCAATGGCCCGTCACGAAATCCTTCGACGGGAGAACGTTCGCCGGGCCGCCCGTTCGGTCCCGCCCGGCGCACGACGGGTCGCGGCAGGCGGATCCGTCCCGCCGAACGCGGGTGCCGCCGTCGCGCCCCGTCGACGGCGGTGGAGGAGACGTCGAAGGCCACCGTGGCGAAGCCCAGCCCGGCGACGTGCTCGGCATGAGCGTCGCCTGACGCAGCGTCGACAGTGCGGCGACGGCGGGGCGGTGGTGAGGGCCTATGTCCCGCTTGTGCTCACAGGATGTGACGGCTATGGACACCGGTCGAAGTCCGTCTCTACAGTTCCGGCGTCCGGCCTTCTACTTCCACGGGGGTTGCGGTGGCCGCTGGCCGCTCCATGCACGCTGTCCTGATCCGGAACCGATCCGTCCACCGCCTCGTGGCCGGCGGGCTCGCGGCGGCGCTCGGCGCCACCGTGCTGGTCCCGCCCGCGTCGGCCGCCCCCCGGCCGACCGCCGCCGGCACGGGCGTCGCCGCCGAGGCGCAACGGGCCGCCACCACGGCCGCGCGGACCGGCCGGCGGGTCGAGGTCCTCGCCGCCCGCACCGAACTCACCCAGGTCTTCGCCAAGCCCTCCGGCGGCTTCGTGGCCGAATCCGCCGCCGTGCCGCAGCGGGTACGCCGCGCCGACGGGACCTGGGCCGACGTCGACCTCACCCTGCGCGGCGCCGGCGCCGGCGGGCTGCGTCCGGCTCAGTCCCCGGCCGACGTGACGTTCTCGGCCGGCGGAGACGGCCCGGCCGCCACCCTGACCAGCGGCGGGAAGTCCCTGACCCTCGCCTGGCCGCACGCGCTGCCGACGCCCGTCGTCGGCGGCGACACCGCCACCTACCTCGAGGTGCTGCCCGGCGTGGACCTGGTCCTGCGGGCCACCCGCACCGGATTCACGCACGTCCTCGCGGTGAAGACCGCCCGGGCGGCCGCCAACCCGGCCCTGCGGGAGATCCGCTTCCACCTCGGCGGCGACGTGCGGGTCCGGCGCGACGCCGACGGCTCGCTGCGGGCCCTCGCCGGGACCGTCGAGGTGGCGCGCGGCGCGCCCGCGGAGATGTGGGACTCGGCCACCGCCACCGCCACCGCCACCGGCCGGCCGGCGGCGGCGCGCTCCTCCGCCGCCGGCCCCGGCGCGGGAGCCCGGACGGCACCGGTCGCCACCGCCGTCGACCCGGCCGGCGACCTGGTACTCCGCCCGACGCCGGGCCTGCTCGACCCGGCCCGGGCCACCTTCCCCGTCTACATCGACCCGTCCTGGTCCGCCCCCAGGAGCCGCTGGGCCTACGCCACCAGCGACAACTTCACCAACAGCGACACCACCCGGGCGATCGTCGGCCACACCGCCGACGGCAACCGCACCTACCGCTCCTACTTCGAGTTCCCGACCGCCGTGCTCGCGGGCAAGCACATCGAGTCGGCGTACGTCCGGATGAAGCTGGACCACTCCTGGAGCTGCTCCCCCACGCCGACCTACATGCACCAGTCGGCGGCCGTCGCGAGCACGCCCCGCACGGCGTGGGCCCCGGCGCTGACCGCGCTCAGGGCGAGCGCCAGCGCCAGCGCCTGCGCCACCGGCCCGCAGCCCGACGCCGTCATGAACTTCGCCGGCAGCAACGTCACGGCGGCCATCCGCACCCAGGCCGGCGCCGGAGCCGCCTCGATCACCTTCGGCTTCTGCGCGTGCAGCGACTCGACGGGCACGGGCGAGAGCGACCCGGCCCGGTACAAGAAGTTCTATCCGGAAGAGGCCCGCCTGCTGGTCGACTACGACTCCCTGCCCGGCCAGCCGACCGCCCTGCAGGCCGGCGGGCAGGACTGCGTCGCCGGCGGCCGGGTCGCCCTGCCGACCGCGCCGACCCTCTCCGCCGTCTTCCCCGACGCGGACGCCGGCCAGACCCTGCAGACCACGTACGAGCTGCTGGAGGTCCCCGCCTCGGGCGGCTACGACAGCAGCACGCCGCGGCTGACCCCGCCGGCCGGCGCGGCGGTGACCGCCGGCGCCCGGTCCACCACGGCCCCCGTGACCGGCGTCAGCGGCGGCCGGGCGTACGCCTGGCGCACCCGCGGCACCGACGCCGCGCCCTACGGCCTGGTCAGCCCCTGGTCGCCGTGGTGCGAGTTCACCGTCGACGACACGGCCCCGACGGTGACCGTCGACGCGGTCACCAACCCCGCCCCGCCCGGCCAGTTCTACACCTACAAGCTCCGCTCGCCCGACCCCGACGTGGTGAGCTTCCGGTACGGCTGGAGCAGCCCGCCGACCGAGGAGGCGGAGGCCGGCACGACCCTCGGGTACCCGGGCCGGACGGTGTCGGTGACCCTGACCACCCCGGCCTACGGCGCGAACACCCTCTACGTGGCGGCCGTCGACAGCGTCGGGAACGTCGGGTACGGCTCGGTTGTTGTCCAGGTCGACCCACCCGCGGCCGGCTGACCCGCGAACCGGTCACGACGCCGATCGGCGCCGGATCGGGACACACCGCGCGACGACGCCGCCGAGGCCCGCACCGCGACGTGGTGCGGGCCTCGCTGCGGGGCGCCGTCGTCCTGTCGCATCTCCCGGTTAGGCTCGCTCCGGCGCGCCGGCCGACCGACGACGTCGGACGCGGCACCACACCGCCGAGACCCGGGAGTACGACCAGTTGACCGCAGAGCCTGAGACCCTGTACGGGGCCGACGACCTCACGCACCTCGAGGGGCTGGACGCCGTTCGCAAGCGGCCCGGCATGTACATCGGCTCCACCGACAGTCGTGGCGTGGGTCACCTCGTCAACGAGATCCTCGACAACTCGACCGACGAGGGCGTCGCCGGCCACGCCACGAAGGTCGAGGTGACCCTGCACGCCGACGGCTCGGTCCAGGTCGACGACGACGGGCGCGGCATCCCCACCGACGTGCACGCCAAGTCCGGCATCTCCGGCGTCGAGCTGGTGCTCACCCGGCTGCACGCCGGCGGCAAGTTCGGCGGCTCCGGCTACAAGACCTCCGGCGGCCTGCACGGCGTGGGCGCCTCGGCGGTCAACGCCCTGTCCCGCCGGTTCGACGTCACCGTCCGCCGGGGTGGCAAGATCCACTCGATGTCGTTCCGGCACGGCGTGCCCGGCATCTTCGACGGCGACGGCCCCGACGCCGCCTTCACCCCGGGCCCCGGGCTCCAGATCGTCGGCGCGATGAAGCGCGGCCAGCGCACCGGCACCTCGATCCGCTGGTGGCACGACGCGCGCTACTTCGAGACCGGCGCCGCGCTGGACGCCGACGCCGTGCGGATGAAGCTGCGCAACACCGCGTTCCTGGTGCCCGGCGTGAGCTACACGCTGCGCGACCACACCGGCGAGGAGCCGACCGAGGAGAGCTTCCACTATCCCAACGGGCTGACCGACATGGTGGAGTTCCTCGCCCCGGCCGGCGACCGGCCCGTCTCCGGCATGCTGATGGTCACCGGCGAGGGCACCTACCGGGAGAACGCCGCCGACGCCAACGGGGTGATGCAGTCCAACGTGCAGCGCCGGGCCGAGGTCGAGGTGGCCTTCCGGTGGGGCACGGGCTACGAGCGCACCGTCGAGTGCTTCACCAACACCATCCGCAACGCGCACGGCGGCACCCACCGCAAGGGCTTCGAGCGGGCCCTGGCGCGCACCCTCGCCGACGCCGTACGCAACACCCGCGGCCTGCTGAAGGCCAAGGAGGACCCGCCCACCCTGGACGACGTCCTGGAGGGCATGACCGCGGTCGTGCACGTGCGGATCCCGGAGCCGCAGTTCACCTCGCAGACCAAGGACGAGCTCTCCACCGCCGGCATCACCAAGGTGATCCAGTCGCTGGTCGAGCAGCACCTGAAGTCCTGGCTGGAGGACCGCCGGACCAAGGCCGAGGCGCGCACGGTCCTGCAGAAGATCGTCGACGCGGCCCGGGTGCGGCTGACCCAGAAGCAGCAGAAGGACGCCGCCCGCCGCAAGACCGCCCTGGAGGGCGCGTCGATGCCGCCCAAGCTGGTCGACTGCCGCGCGGCGGGCATCGAGCGCAGTGAGCTGTTCATCGTGGAGGGCGACAGCGCACTGGGCACGGGGCGACTTGCCCGATCTGCCGAATATCAGGCGCTTCTTCCGATCCGAGGCAAGATCCTCAACGTGCAGAAGGCCAACCTCCAGCAGGTGCTGGACAATGCCGAGTGCGCGGCGATCGTGCAGGTGCTCGGGGCCGGCTCCGGCCGCACCTTCGACCTGTCGGCCATGCGCTACGGCCGAGTGCTGATCATGGCCGACGCCGACGTGGACGGCGCGCACATCCGCACGCTGCTGATCACGCTCTTCGCCCGCTACATGCGCCCGCTGATCGAGGCCGGCCGGCTCTACGCCGCGATGCCGCCCCTGCACAAGATCACCACTAAGGGGCGCAACCCGCAGACGATCTACACCTACACCCAGGCCGAGATGGAGGCGACGGTCCGCAAGCTGGAGAAGGCCGGCAAGCAGATCGTCACCCCGATCCCGCGCTTCAAGGGCCTCGGTGAGATGGACGCCGACGAGCTGTGGGAGACCACGATGAACCCGGCCACCCGGGCGGTCCGCCGGATCACCCTCGACGACGTCGAAGCCGCCGAGCGGATCCTCGAACTGCTGATGGGGGAGAAGGTGGAGCCGCGCCGCAACTGGCTCATCGACTCCGCCGACCGGGTCGACCGCGAGGCGATCGACGCATGAGCACCGCCCGCCGAAAGGGAAGCTGAACGATGGCACGCCGCAAGGACGACCGCGCCAAGGTGGACCTGTCCGCCTTCGACCAGGCCGGCGCGCGGGTCTTCGACAATCCGCTGGTCACCGAGGTCTCCGACTCCTACCTGGAGTACGCCTTCTCGGTGATCCACTCCCGGGCCCTGCCCGACGCCCGCGACGGCCTCAAGCCGGTGCACCGGCGCATCCTCTGGTCGATGTACGAGCAGGGGCACCGTCCCGACCGGGGGCACGTGAAGTCCGCCCGCATCGTCGGCGACTGCTTCGTCGCCGGGACCCTGGTCTCGACGCCCGAGGGCCTGCGGCCGATCGAGGATGTCGACGTCGGTGACCTCGTGTTGGACGGCGACGGGGCTGCCATCCCGGTGGCCGCTGCTTATCGGAATCCGGATTCGGAGCTGGTCCGGGTCACGTGGAGCAACGGCCACACCATGGTCGTGACACCCGGACAGCGTTTCCGTGTGGTGGATGAGGACCTGGCTGTCCGGTGGGTGGAAGCCCGAGACCTGACTGGGCATCTCACTGTCGCGTACGGGACGCGCCGCAAGGCGGCACCGGCACCCGCGTCCGGCGGCGACCCGTACGACTATGTCCGCGGGCTCGTGGTGGCCGAAGGCTTCGCCGTCGATCGGTCTCGCGACGCTGACGGCCGCGTACGGCTGCACATGTGCGACGTCGAACCGCTCGACGTCGCCCACGGATGGGCCATCGCGAACGGGTTGAACGCCTCCCGAGGCAAGCGCGAAGCAAGCAATCCGCGCCATCGTGACCAGCGCATCCTCACGTTCGCCAGGCACGAGGGGCTGCTCGAGGCCGGCACGCCACTCAGTCACGCGAAGCGCGTGCCCGACGACGTGCTCGCAGATCGTTCCGCGTGGTCGCCGTTCCTCGCCGGCCTCTTCGACGGTGACGGCCACATCCGCAAGCGTTTCCGCGAACTCGTCTTCGTGAGCACCAGCGAGGTGTTGGTGCGTCAGATCTACTCCATGCTCGCCGACATGGGGGTGCACGGCCACCACTGGAACAGCGGACGCGACGGCCACCGCCCGCTTCTCGGCCTCTCCGTCACCGGCCGGGATGCTGCTGTGGTCGCCGAGTTGCTCCTACCCTGGGTACGCATCGGTTACAAGAGCGACGGCCTCCGGCGGGTGGTCGAGATGGGCTATCGATACGGGGGCAAACAGGGCAACGACCGCCTGCCGTGCCGGCCGGTGATGCGGGAGTTCACCAACGCCCATCAGGGCGGTGGATGGTTCCGCGACGAGGACGGCAACGCCTTCCGGGCGTCCCTGTCAGGCCCTGGGAGCAAGGTGCGGTACGGCAGGGACCGCAACGGCCTGCCCTTGTCGGAGCGGTCGTTTCCGCTCTGGCGCGCGGAGCGGGACGGTTGGGTTCGCAAACTCCGGCGCATCGGTTCGCCCCTCGCCGGCCGACTCGAGGCGTTGGCTGGGCGGTCGTTCCTGCGGGTTGTCTCCGTCGAAGCCGTGGCGTCCGCTACCACCTACGACATCCAGGTCGACTCCGACGAGCACGCCTTCGTAGCTGAGGGCTACGTGGTCCACAACTGCATGGGCAAGTACCACCCGCACGGCGACACCGCGATCTACGACGCGATGGTGCGGCTGGCGCAGAGCTTCTCGTTGAACGTTCCCCTCATCGACGGGCATGGAAATTTTGGCAGCCCCGACGACGGGCCGGCGGCGGCGCGCTACACCGAGGCCCGGATGTCGCGCGAGGCGATGCTGCTCGTCGGCGAGCTGGGCGAGGACACGGTCGACGTCGAGCCCAACTACGACGGCTCGCTGACCCAGCCCACCGTGCTGCCCGCCGCGTTCCCCAACCTGCTGGTCAACGGCGCGTCCGGGATCGCGGTCGGCATGGCGACCAACATGATCCCGCACAACCTCGGCGAGGTCGTCTCGGCCGCCCGCTGGCTGATCAACCACCCGGACGCCACGCTCGACAGGCTGATGGAGTTCGTCCCCGGCCCCGACCTGCCCACCGGCGGCCTGCTGCTCGGCCTCGACGAGGTGCGCCGGGCCTACGAGACCGGGCGCGGCGTGGTCCGCATGCGCGGCCGGGTGGAGATCGGCCCGCTGGAGGGCAGCCGGGGCCGGCAGGCGATCACCGTCGTCGAGCTGCCGTACGGCGTCGGCGCGGAGAAGGTCATCGCCGCCATCACCAACGAGGTCAACAAGACCAAGCGGCTCACCGGCATCGCCGACGTCAAGGACCTCACCGACCGGGAGAGCGGCACCCGCCTGGTCATCGAGTGCAAGGTCGGCGTCAACCCGCAGGCGCTGCTCGCCGACCTCTACCGGCTCACCCCGCTGGAGCAGTCGTTCGGCGTCAACAACCTGGTGCTGGTCGACGGGCAGCCGCAGACCCTCGGGTTGAAGGCGCTGCTGGAGGTCTTCCTGGCCCACCGCTACGAGGTGGTGACCCGGCGCAGCTCCTACCGTCGCCGCAAGCGCGAGGAGCGGCTGCACCTGGTCGACGGCCTGCTGATCGCCCTGCTCGACATCGACAAGGTGGTCAAGCTGATCCGGGCCAGCGAGGACGCCCAGGCCGCCAAGGACGGCCTGATGCAGAAGTTCAGGCTCTCCGAGATCCAGGCCACCTACATCCTGGACACTCCGCTGCGCCGGCTGACCAAGTACGACCGCATCGAGCTGGAGGCCGAGCAGGAGAAGCTGCGCACGGAGATCGCCGAGCTCTCCACGATCCTCGACGACCCGAAGGTGCTGAAGAAGGTCGTCTCCGACGAGCTGGCGGCCGTGGTGAAGCAGTTCGGCGCCCCGCGCCGCACCACGCTGGTCGACGGCGACCTCAAGGAGGTGCTGGCCGCGTCCGCGCCCGCCGGTCCGCTGGAGGTCGCCGACGACCCGTGCCAGGTGATCCTCTCCGCGACCGGGCTGGTCGCCCGGACGGCGGCGGAGTCGGAGGAGGCGTCCGAGGGGCGCCGGCGGCACGGCCGGGTCAAGCACGACGCCGTACGCGCCGTCGTCCACTCCACCGCCCGGGGCCGGGTGCTGCTGGTGACCAGCTCCGGCCGCGCGTTCAAGGTCGACGTGCTGCCGCTGCCGGTGCTGCCCGAGCAGGCCGGGACGGTGTCGCTGCGCGGCGGGATGGCGGCCGCCGAGCTGGTGCCGCTGGAGCCCGGTGAGACCGTGGTGGGGCTGGCGCCGCTCGGGCCGACGGCCGAGGGCTCCCCGGGGCTGGCGCTGGGCACCCGGCAGGGCGTGGTCAAGGTCTGCGCGCCGGAGTGGCCCGTCCGCTCCGACGAGTTCGAGGTGATCGGCCTGCGCGAGGGCGACGAGGTGGTCGGGGCCACCTGGCTCACCGACGGGGCGGAGACGCTCACGTTCGTCACCTCCGAGGCGTCGCTGCTGCGCTTCGCCGCCGGGCTCGTACGCCCGCAGGGCCTCAAGGGCGGCGGCATGGCCGGCATCAACCTGCCGGCCGGCGCGCGGGTGGTGTTCTTCGGCGCGGTCCGCACCGACGACCCGGCGCACGGTGAGCCGATGGTGGTCACCTCCACGGGCGCGACGGTCAAGGTGACGCCGTTCCAGGCGTACCCGGCGAAGGGCAGGGCGACCGGCGGGGTGCGTGCCCACCGGTTCCTCAAGGGTGAGACCGACGTGGTCGTGGCCTGGGTGGGGCCGCGTCCGGTGGGCGCCACGGCCACCGGCGAGCCGGTGGAGCTGCCGGCGGCGGATCCGCGCCGCGACGGCTCCGGCTTCGCCGTCATGCTCGGCCCGACGGTCGTCGGCCACCAGGTCGAACGCGACTGACCCGTCCTCGGCATGAGGGCCGGCTGCGCGAGCAGCCGGCCCTCATTCCTGCTCTCCGGGCCACTTCGCCGGTCAGGGGGTTGCCGGTCGGCGGCAACCCCCTGACCAACGTCGGCCGGGTGAGTGGGTCAGAGTTCGGGGTCGGGGGCCTGGCGTGGGGTGGGGGTGGTGCCGCGCAGGCGGGCCACCAGGCGCATGCCGTGGTAGATGACCAGGGCGGCGGCGGTGCCCAGGGCGATGCCGTTGAAGGACAGGTCGCCGGTGGTCAGGGTGTAGTTGGCCGCGCCGACGATCAGCGCGACCGCCGCCGTCATCAGGTTCACCGGGTCGTGGAAGTCCACCCGGTTCTCGATCCAGATCCGGGCGCCGAGGATGGCGATGAGGCCGTAGAGCGCGGTGGTGGCGCCGCCGAGCACGCCGGCCGGCACGGTGAGGATCAGCGCGCCGAACTTCGGGCTGAGCCCGAGCAGCACCGCCGCCAGCCCGGCCACCCAGTACGCGGCGGTGGAGTAGACCCGGGTGGCGGCCATGACACCGATGTTCTCCGCGTACGTGGTGGTGCCGGAGCCGCCGCCGGAGCCGGCGAGCACGGTGGCCAGGCCGTCGCCCAGGAACGCCCGGCCCATGTCCTTGTCGAGGTTGCGGCCGGTCATCGCGGCGACCGCCTTGACGTGCCCCGCGTTCTCGGCGATCAGCACCAGGATCACGGGGATCACCAGCACCACCGCGCGCAGGCTGAAGCTCGGCGCGTGGAACTCCGGCAGGCCCACCCAGGCGGCCTCGCGCAGCCCGTCGACCGCCTTCGGGTCCAGGTCGCCGAGCGCGGCGGCGAGCAGCCAACCGACCAGCACGCCGAGCAGGATGGACAGCCGGGCCAGGAAGCCGCGGAAGGCGACCGTGGCGAGCAGGATCGCGACCAGGGTCACCACGGCGATCAGCGGTTGGGCCTTCACCCCGGTGCCGCTGCCCCCGCCGTCCCAGGCGACCGGGGCGAGGTTCAGGCCGATGAGCGCGACGATCGCCCCGGTCACCACCGGCGGCATCAGCGCGTCGATCCAGCGTGACCCGGCGAGCTGCACGACCAGCCCGACGGCGGCCAGCGCGACGCCGGCGACGACGATGCCGCCGAGCGCCGGGCCGATGTCCCCGCCGGCCTTCGCCGCCAGCACGGGGGCGATGAAGGCGAACGACGAGCCGAGGTACGAGGGCAGCCGGTTGCCGGTGATCAGCAGGAACAGCAGCGTGCCGATCCCGGAGAAGAACAGCGTGGTGGCCGGCGGGAACCCCGTGATCAGCGGCACGGTGAAGGTGGCGCCGAACATCGCCACGACGTGCTGTACGCCGATGCCGAGGGTGCGCGGCCAGGAGAGCCGTTCGCCGGGGTGGACCACGTCGCCGGGGCGGACGGACCGGCCGTCGCCGTGGAGCGTCCAGGCGGACCAACGGGAGCGCGGCTCGGTGGGAGCTTCTGTCATGGGTGGCCCTTCGCGTCGTCAAGAGGTGACGGGGGCGCTGACGAAACCCAGGAGTCGTTTCTAGCAGAACCCCACCCCACCCCACCCACCCCCCTCCACCCCTCCCACGCTCACTCGCGCCGCGCCACGCTCACTCGCGCCGTGCCGCGCTCACTCGCGTCGTGCCGCGCTCACTCGCGTCGTGCCGCGCTCACTCGCGTCGAGCTCACCCGCGTCGCGACCCGCGGCGCGACCTGCGTCGATCTTGCACTTCCTGCCCTCGCTATGCGGGGAATGCGCTGTTTGTCGGGGCAGAAAGTGCAAGATCGCCGCGGGCGCGGGCGCGGGCGAGGGGCGCGGGGCGAGAGGCGAGGGCGCGGGCGGGGGCGGGGGCGAGGAGAGGGGGGTGGGTTAGTGGTTGGTGAGGAGGTTGTCGTGGGTGGGGGTGGGCTGGCGGGTGATCGGGGGTGTCGGGTGGGTGGGGCGCAGCGTGAGGAGGCTGCCGACCAGGCCGGAGAAGATCACGACCACGCCGAGCGCGATCGCGGTGGCCGACGGGAGCACCACGCGCAGCGTGTCGTGCGGATTCAGGTCGCCGAACCCGTCCAGCCCCCAGTAGGCGACCGCCCCGACGGTGCCGGCCGCGCCGCCGATGAGTAGCAACAGGCCGACGGTGACGCTGGTCTCCAGCCGCAGCAGGCGGATCCAGCGGTCCGACGCGCGCTGCGGGGTGAGCCGCTCCTGCCGGCCGTAGATCTCGGCGAGGCCGCCGAAGAGCACGAGCTGCGTCCCGACGAGCACCATCAGGCAGGCGTACACCAGTGTGCTGACGTCGAGGCGGACCGGGCCGAGGCTCAGCGGGCCCGGGGTGAGCGCCCCCACTCCGGCCAGCCCGAGCGCGGCGAGTGCGGCGCCGGGGCGGACCAGGGTCTTGCGCGGCGCGAAGACCAGCAGGAACCGCAGGTGTCGCCAGCCGTCCCGCCAGGTACGCAGGTGTGGCGGGCGGGACCGGCCGTCGGGCGAGAGCGTGGTCGGCACCTCGACGATGTCGTACCCGGCCAGCGCGGCGCGCACCACCAGTTCGGAGGCGAACTCCATGCCGGGCATGCACAGCCCGAGGGCGCGGATCCGCTCGGCGTTGAAGCCGCGCATGCCGCAGTGGAAGTCTCGGACCTCGCGCAGCCCGAACAGCCGTCGGCCGAGCCAGCTCAGGACCGGGTTGCCCAGGTAGCGGTGCAGGGGCGGCATGGCACCCGGCGCGATCCCGCCCCGGAACCGGTTGCCCATCACCACGTCGTGGCCGGCGCGCAGTGCCTCGACGAACGGGCCGAGCTCCGACAGCGCGTACGAGTCGTCGGCGTCGGCCATGATGACGTACCGGCCGCGCGCCTGGTCGATGCCGAACTGGAGGGCGCCGCCGTAGCCGCGCACGGGGGCGTGCACCACGCGGGCGCCGGCGCGTTCGGCGATTTCCTGCGACCCGTCGGTGGAGCCGTTGTCGGAGACCAGCACCTCCCCGGCGACTCCGCACTCCCGCAGCGAGCGCAGCGCCTTGCGGACGCAGACCTCGAGCGTCTCAGCCTCGTTGAGGCACGGCAACAGCACCGTGACCTCGATCTCCGGTTCCTTCGTCATGATCCCCGCTGCTTTCTGCCGTGGTGGAGGCGGGCCGGTCCGGCTCGCCGTCGGCGGACGTGAGCCCGTGCGGGTCCTCGCCGACCGGAGTGGGCCCATGCGGCTTCCCGCCGGCCGGCGTGCGCCCGTGCGGCTTTCCGCCGACCGGAGTGGGCCCGTGTGGCTTCCCGTCGGCCGGCGTGAGCCCGTGCGGGTCCTCGCCGACCGGAGCAGGCCCGTGCGGGCCCTTGCCGACCGGCGGGTGCCCGGTCGGTTCCCCGTCGGTTGGGGCGGGCCGGTCCGTAGGTTGTGGTGCCGACCGCAGCCGCTGCCAGCCGAGCGCGGCGGCGATCGGGAGGAACGCCAGGGCCGGCAGGCCGTAGCGGTGGTCGAACATGGACGTGGCCACGGAGAAGACCATGATCCCGAGGCCGATGCCGGCGTACAGCAGGGCGATCAGGCTCAGCCGCAGCCGGCCGCGGCGCGGCCACACCGCCCCGACCAGCGCGAGCAGCACCATGGCGGCCAGGACCGGCGGCGGGGTCACGCCGTACCGCCCGTAGGCGTGCAGGAACCGGCTGGCCGCGTTGGGCTCGACGTCCTGCGACGGCGCCGGCCGCCACTGGTAGCCGGGGCCGGCGGTGCGGGGCACGCAGTCGCGGTCCGCGGCCCAGTTCGTCGGTGCGGGCTGCGGTCGCCACCAGTTGGCCAGGCACGACTCGGTCGGCGCGAGCGGGGCCGGCCAGAAGTGCCGGGCGGTGTCGGAGGACACGGCGGCCAGGTAGTCGCCGGGCTGGCGGCGCAGCACCTCGCGGGCGAACTCGTCGAGATCCTCCGGTCGTTCCGCGTTGCGGATGGGGCTGTCCCGGTTCCAGATGAACCAGTCGGGCCGGGCGGGGCGCTGGCCCAGCGGCTGCGTCGGGCAGAGCTTGCGCAGCCCGGGGCGCAGTTCCAGCCGGTCGCAGTCGGCGATCTGGGCCGTCCGTCCGTAGAGGAACTTCCCGCCCTCCAGGCCGAGCGCGCCCTTGACGGTGCCGATGCCGGCGAACGCGGCGCCGAAGAAGACGACGACGCCGAGCAGGTACGCGGCCGGCGCCCGCCAGCCCCGCCACGACACGAGCAGGAACAGCAGCAGGGCGCCGAGGGCGACCACGCCGGTGGGTCGGGTCGCCATGCCCAGTGCCACGGCGACGCCCGCGCCGAGGGCGGCGAGCGTGCCGGGCCGGTCCCGCCGCACCAGCAGCAGCGCCGCGCCGGCCAGCGCGGTGGTGAACAGCGTCTCGGTGAGCAGGTACTGCTCCAGCGTGAGCTGGGTGGCGTCGAGCAGGATCGGTGTGGCGGCGAGCGTGGCCGGCCACGGGCCGACGCCCAGGCGGCGCAGCAGCAGGTAGGACGCGACGCCCAGAGCGAGCCCGGCGACGTGTTGCAGGGCCACCACGGAGGCGACGGTGCCGGTCCACTCGAAGGCCTTGAGCAGCCACGGGTACGTCCACCGGGCCGGCATCGCCGGCCACTCGGCGGACAGCCGCAGGTAGGTGCCGGAGTCGCCCTGGAACCACAGCGCGGGCGGGTACGCGACCATCATGGCGACGCGCAGCGCGAGACCGGCGGTGAGCACGACGACGAGCCCGACGTGGCGACGAAGCGGGGCAATCAGGGCGCGAGCGCCGGTCGGCCGCGTGGTCGGGCGTCCATCGGGCACGGGAATGCTCCAGGGGGACAGCGGAGAGTGATTGGAACGTCAAGCTAACACGACGATCCGTGACGGTGGGGGCACCGACTCGGCCCAGAAGGCCACAATCGACATAAGGCGCCCGCCGCCCATCCATGCCGGGCGATGCCGCACGTTTCGGCCCTGCCGGCCCTCGGCCGAACGGCGGGGCGGTGGGCACCGACCGGTTGGTCCCCGCCGGCCGTTCGGCCCCCGCTCCTGCGGCCGCGCCCCGGGGGCGGTCAGGCGACGCCGGCGGGGCGGAACTGGACGCTGACGCGGGGCCCGACGGGGCGGGCGGTCTTCGGCACCGCGTGCTCCCAGGTGCGCTGGCAGGAGCCGCCCATCACCACGAGGTCGCCGTGCCCGAGCGGGAAGCGCAGGCTGTCGCCGCCGCCCCGGGGGCGCAGCAGCAGCGTGCGGGGCGAGCCGAACGAGACGATGGCGACCATGGTGTCGGTGTGCGCGGAGCGCCCCTGGGTGTCGCCGTGCCAGGCGACGCTGTCGCGGCCGGAGCGGTAGAGGCACATGCCGGCGGTGACGAAGGGCTCGCCCAGCTCGGGCGCGTAGTGCCGGGTGAGCGCGGCGCGCGCCTCGGCCAGCAGCGGGTGCGGCAGCGGACGCTGCCCGGAATACCAGCAGAGCAGCCGGGGCACGTCGACCTCGGAGTCGTACATGGTGCGGCGCTCGGCCCGCCACGGCACGTCCCGCAGCAGGGTGTCGAAGACCTCGTCGGAGCCGGTGACCCAGCCGGGCAGGTGGTCGACCCACGCGCCCCGGGTGAGCGGGTGCCGGCGCAGCCGGCCGGCCAGCGGCCCCAGCGACGGCCCCGCGACGGTCAGGTCCAGCATCGACGGCTGGTAGGCGGCCCCGGTCACCCGCCCAGCCTACCCGCCAGGTTGGCACACGTGTACGACGCGGGGCAGCTCGTCGTCCGCCCGTCACCTGGCGCACACGTCGGCGTCGTCCGGCGTCGGCGGGCCGCCCCTACCGTGAGGCGGCTCCGTCCGGGCCCGGGCGGGCCGCGCGCCGAGGAGACGACCAGTGCAGAGCAGTCCCACCCGAGTGCCGGTGGCGCCCCGCCCGGCGGCCCCGCCGGAGCCGGCCCGGACCAACCGGGCCCGCCGACCCGCGGCCGCCGTCGGTTGGCTCGCCGCCGCCTGGGTCGTCCCGGTGCTGGCGTACGCGCTGGGCGTGGCCGCCGTGCTCCCACCGCTCGTGCTCGTGCTGACGGCGGCGCTGCTGCGGGCCGGGCGTACCCTGCTGGACCGGCTGGTGCTGGCCACGGCGCTGCTGCTCGGGGCGCTCTGCGCCGCCGCCCTGCTCTTCTCGGTGTGGCCGTGGGGCCTGCACCCGGTCCCGGTGGCCGGCACCGCGCTGACCGCGCTGCTCGGCCTCGCCCTGGTCACCGGTGCCCGGCCGCGCCTGCCGCGCCCGGTGCCGGCCGACGCGGCCCCGGTCGTCGCGGCGGTGCTGGCGACGCTGGCGCTGGCCTGGCCGTACCTGCGCGCCGACGGCCTGGCCGGCCGGCTGGCGTACGCGATGACGGGCGAGGACAACAGCCGGCACCTGGCCGCCGTGGAGGGCATCCGCGCGGTCGGCGGCTACCTGTTCGGCGACCCGGAGGGCGCGACGCGGATCGCCCCCGAGGCGATGGTCTGGTATCCGCAGGGCTTCCACGTCACCGCCGCGCTGCTGGACGGGTTCCTGCGCTCGTCGACGGCGCCCGGCTCGCCGGCCAGCACGCTGGACCACTACCTCGGCTGGTCGCTGGCCGCGTACGCCCTGCTGGTGCTCGCGGTGGTCTGGGCCGCCGGGCGGATCGCCGGCCGGCTGCTCGACCCGCTGCGCGCCGTCGCCCTGGCCGCCGCCGTCACCGCGCTCGCCCTGGGCTCGGAGCTGGCCCGCTTCGTCGTGTACGGCTACCCGGGGGAGAGCCTCGGCCTGGCGCTGACTGCGATCCTGGTCGCGCTCGTGTGCCGGCCGGTGGCCCGCACCGGTGCCCAGCTCTGCCTGCTCGGGGCGCTCTGCGCCGGGATCGGGTTCGCGTACCTGATGTTCCTGCCGGTGGTCGGGGCGCTGGTGCTGGCGTGGCTGGTCCGGCGCCGGCGGGCCGTGCG
>NZ_JBSGDY010000104.1:0-21863 GCF_053602615.1 Micromonospora sp. NPDC004336 | reverse complement strand
CACACCGCCATCACCCTGCGCGAACACCTCGACATCCCCCTCGTCACCACCATCCACGCCACCGAGGCCGGCCGACACCAGGGCTGGCTCCCCGACGAGATGAACCGCACCATCCACGGCGTCGAACACTGGCTCGCCAACGAATCCGGCCGCGTCATCGCCTGCTCCGGATACATGCGCGACCAGGTCACCACGCTGTTCGGCGTGCCGGCCGACCGGATCGACGTGGTGCCCAACGGGGTCGACGACCGGGCCTGGCGGGCACGCCCCCGAGCGGTCGCCGAGGCCCGCAACCGGTTCGCCGGCGACGGGCCCCTCGTCGGGTACGCCGGCCGGCTCGTCTACGAGAAGGGCGTGCAGCACCTCGTGCACGCCGTGCCGTACCTGCGCGAGCGGCACCCCGGCCTGCGCGTGGTGATCGCCGGCGACGGCCCCTACCGCACCGAGCTGGAGGAGGAGGCCCGCCGGCTCGCGCTCGGGCAGACCGTACGCTTCGCCGGCTTCATGGACGCCACCCAGCTTCCGGCGCTGCTCGGCGCCACCGACGCGACGGTGGTGCCCAGCCTCTACGAACCGTTCGGGATGGTGGCGCTGGAGGCGGCGGCGGCCGGCGCGCCGCTCGCGGTGGCCCGCACGGGCGGTCTGGCCGAGATCGTCGAGCCCGGCGTGACCGGCGTGACGTTCCCGCACAGCGACCCGGACGCCCTCGCCGGCGCGGTCGACCGGCTCGTCGGCGACGAGGTCTTCGCCCGGCGGGTGGCCCGGCGGGCCCGCACCATGGTCGGCCGGCGGTACGGCTGGGCCACCATCGCGGCCCGGACCGCCGCCACCTACGGGGCCACCCGCCGGGAGCACGGCCCGGCGCTGGCCCGCCGGGCCGCAACCCGGCCCGGCACGACCCGACAGAAGATCACCATCCCCGAGGGGAACCTCCTCGCGGCCGGCGGCGCCGCCTGCTGAACGGGACGACGGCCGCCCGCGACGGCGTGCCGCGCCGCCGGGCGGCACACCGTCGCCTGGCCGACAGAACGCCGCCGCCCACCCACCTACCGGCGATAATTCCTGGTGGCCCGGCGGTGCCGCGCACCCCCTCCCCGGCACCGCCCCCTGTGGACCGTCCGGGTGATGCCCCTGCGCCACGGCGGCGAACTACAGTGGCGTAGCTTTGGCGCTCAAGATCCCTGGGGAGGGCGAGCCGACATGATGGGACCGTCCCACGCGCTGTCCGGCGCGGCGGTGTGGCTGACCGGGTCCTGGGCGCTGGACCACTTCGCCAACTACCACCAGACCCCGCTGGAGCTCGCCGTCGGCACCGCCGTCTGCGCCGGTGGGGCGCTCTTCCCCGACCTCGACCTCTCCGGCAAGGTGACCCGCAACCAGGGCGGGGCGACCGTCGCCCGCACCTTCGGCGTGTTCTCGCTGTTCATCGCCGAGGTGATGGAGAAGGTCTCCCTCGGCGTCTACTACGCCACCAAGCTCAGCAAGGACCCGCGCCGCAACAACGGCCACCGGACGCTGACCCACACCATCCCGTTCACCGTGCTGGTCGGCTGGGGCACCACCGCGCTCTGCGCCGCGTACGGCAAGTGGGCGGTGATCGGCATCCTGTTCTTCATGTTCGGCCTGGCCCTGCGCGGGCTGTTCGACAAGTGGGCGGAGCGGGCCGGCTGGGTGATCGTGACCCTCGCGTCGGCCGCGGCGGCCTGGTTCACCTTCGCCAACCTGCCCGGCGGCCGGGGCTACCCGTTGATCGGCACCGCCGTCGGGGTCGGCTGCTTCGTGCACATCCTCGGCGACATGATCACCCGGGCCGGCGTGCCGATCCTCTGGCCGATCCCGATCAAGCGTCGGATGTGGACGCCGATCGGCCTGCCCAACAAGATCGCCCTGCGGGCCGGCAGCAAGACCGAGGTGGTCGTCGTCCGGGCCGTGCTGACCGCCATCTCGGTGCTCGCGGCGCTCGGGCTGGTCGCCCCGTCGGTGTTGCAGCGCTTCAACATCGACGGCTGACCCGGCCGGTGCCGCCGGGCCCGCCTCGTCGCAGGCAGGGGACGCCCCCGGTGTCGGGGCGCGGGGCTCCACCCCGGAACACGAGCTCGGCGGCGCCACGCCGGTCGGGCCGACGAGGGCACCGGCGCCCGCGGCGGGTGATCGGTCGGGGCGGCGCGGCGGTCGGCCGGTGGGTTATCGTCGGCGGGTGATCCCGGTGGAGGCCGTCGCTGCCGCGTACGCGCGGTGGATCACGCCCGCGCTGCCGCTCTACGGCAACGACCACGAGCGGGCCGACTTCGCTCCCTGAACCGCTCCCGGTTCCTCCCACCCTTTCTCCGCCCGGAAACGCACCGGGAGCGATGCCTCATGTCCGTCGGCAACCCCGGGATCCGGATGGTGCTGCGCGCACCCCAGGTCCTGCGCGTCCTCGTCAGCAGCCAGGTCGGCCGGCTGCCCACCGCCAGCGGGCCGCTGGCGCTGTTGTTGTTCGCCCGGCAGTCCCTGAGCCTGACCACCGCCGGGCTGCTCGTCGCCGCGTACACCGCCGGCATGGCGGTGGGCACGCCGCTGCTCGCCCGGGCGGTGGACCGCTGGCGGCAGCCGCCGGTGCTGTGGGGCTCGGCGGTGCTCTCCGGCCTCGGGTTCGGCGCGGTGGCGCTCAGCGGCGGGCACCTGACCGGCGCGATGGTCGGCGCGGCGGTGGCCGGGCTCGGTACGCCGCCGCTGGAGGCCTGCCTGCGCACCCTCTGGCCCGGCCTGCTCCCGGCGAGCGCCGTGCCGACGGCGTACACCCTGGACATCGCCGTGCAGGAGGTCATCTTCGTGGTGGGTCCGCTGGCCACCGTGCTGGCGGTGACCGTGGGCGGGCCGTCGGCCGGGCTGGCCGCCGCCGCGTTGGCGCAGCTCGTCGGCACCGCGGCGTACGCGACGGCGCCCGCCGTCCGGGCGTGGCGTGGGGTGCCGGCGGCGCGGCACTGGGCCGGCCCGCTGCGCGTGCCCCGGTTCACGGTCATGGTGGCCGCCGTGATCGGCGTCGGGGCGGCGGTCGGCAGCATCGCGGTGGCGGTGACCGGCTACGCGGAGGCGGCCGGCGACCGCCGGCTCAGCGGTTGGCTGCTCGCGGCCCAGGCGGCGGGCGCGCTGGCCGGCGGGCTGCTCTACACCCGGGCGCGGCCGGGCGGCCCGGGCCGGCTGCCGCTGCTGGCCGCCGGTCTCACCGTGGGATACGTGCCGCTGCTGCTCGCCCCCGGCCCGCTGCCGATGGCCGGCCTGCTGGTGGTCAGCGGGCTGGCGTTGCCGCCCGTGCTCACCGCGGTCTTCCTCGCGGCGGAGCGGCTGGCGCGGCCGGGGACGGTGGCCGAGGCGTTCGCCTGGGTGGCCACGGCGTTCGTGATCGGCAGCGCCGCCGGCTCCGCGCTCGCCGGCCCGCTGGTGTCGGCCGATCTCCGGTACGGGCTGGCCGTGGCGCCCGGCGCGGCGCTGCTCGGGGCGCTGGTGCTGTGGGGCGTCTCGGCGGGCGAGCGGGCGGGCGGAGCCCGGTACGGCGACCGGTCCCGTCGCGACCGGGCACCGGGGCGGGCAGGAATCCGACGCGGAGTGGAACGGCCGGATCAGCCGGTACGAGCGCGTCGCGGAGTTCGGCACGCACGCGGACGATGAGTTTCCGAGTCTCGGCTAGTTCAGCACCGCGCGGAAGGCGCGCTCGCCGATGCCGCGCATCAGCGGGTTGTCCGCCGAGTGCGTCAGGAAGACCAGGGACAGGGCGAGCGCCCACCCACGCGACCGCGCCCAGGTCGCGTCGTCTGCGCGGCCATACGCCTGTCGGAGAACGGCGCGCTGCTCCGCCGGGAACAGCATCCAGGCCACGGACAGGTCGGTGGCGGGATCGCCCGAGGTGAGGTCACCGAAGTCGATCACGGCGCTGATCCGGCCACGGTCGACCAGGATGTTGGCCGGGTGCAGGTCCCCGTGCAGCCACAGCGGCGGACCGTCCCACGCGGGTGCGGCGGCGGCCGCCTCCCAGACCCGCAGCGCGGCGGCGCGGTCGGCCGGATCGACGTGTGCCAGCCCGGTCAGGACTCCCTCGGCGCGCCCGGCCAGTGGAATCCCGCGGAACGGGTTGACGGGCGCCTCCGACGGGGCCGGGGCGTGCAGCGCACCCAGGAAACCGCCGAGCGCCGCCGCGGCCGACCAGAGGTGGTCGGGCTCCGACCTCGCCGCGATCCGGCCCGGGAAGAACGGCACCACACTCCATGACCACGGGTACTGCGCCGTCGGCCGCCCGACCCGCACCGGCGCCGGCACCGGCAGCGGCAGCGGCAGGCGACCGGCCAGCTCCGGCAGCCACCGCTGCTCGTGGGCGACGAGTTCGGCGGCCACGGCGCGCCGAGGCAACCGGACCAGGAGCTCCTCACCGAGCCGACACACGAGGTTGTCCCAGCCGTTGGCCAGCACCTCGACCGGCAGGCCCGCCAGATCGGGGTGCTGCTCATCGAGCAGGCGGCGCACCAGTTCGACAGAGACCGGCACCTCCGCGGCGGGCATCCGGTGAGTTGTCACAGCAGAACCCTACGACCGCGCCCCGGGCCGGTGATCGGTCACGGAGGACGAGCTGTCGATCAGGGCCGAGAACGAGCGGCCCTCCTGGCAGCAGGCGTCACCGACAACCCCGCGCACGACCCACTGCGGACATCGCCGATCGGACAGTCGTCGACCGGTGACCGGGTGTGTCGGGCGGTCTATGGTGGGAGCAGGTGAACGACCGCCTTCCCAAGAGGAGAATCGCGTGCGCCGTAGCCTGACCACCCTCGCGCTGCTCGCCCTCTCGCTGTTCGCGGTGCTGACACCGACGCCGGCGAGCGCCGCGAGCACCGTCGACGTCAAGTCCGCGACCCTGGTCGCCCGGGGCGTGGCCGTGGACGTCACCCTCACCGTGACGTGCCCGGCCGGCATGACCGGCGCCATCGAGGTCGTCGTCAGGCAGCGGTCGGGCAACAGCCTGGTGGAAGGAGGCGGCTCGGCGCCCCTCCCCTGCGCGGATCGGCCCTACGACGTGACCTCGCGGGTGGTGGCGCTGCCCGGCGACGCCCCCTTCCGACCCGGCATGGCGCTGGTCAACGTGGGCGTCGAGCTGTGCGGCCCGGAGACGTGTGAATATCCGCGGTTCGAGGACACGGTCCGCGTCACCCACTGATCCGGGCCGGCGGGCGGGGCCCGGGCCGCGCCCGCCGCGGATCGACCGGGCCGACCTAGACGCCGACGCGCTGGGGCGGGACGGTCAGCCCGTAGAGCGTCATCAGCTCCGGCGTGTCGACCCGGCTGCCGTCGGCGACCGAGTCGCACGAGATGTCGACGATCTGGTCCTTGTGCGCCAGCAGGTAGGGTCGCGCGCCGACGTCCGCGCTGGCCAGGGTGGCGATGCCGGACCAGTGCCGCCGGCCGAACAGCATCGGGTAGCCGCGCAGCCCGTCGTAGGTGGCGCAGACCAGCACGTCGGGGTAGGGCAGCGCGGTCACCCGGCGGACGGCGGCGGCGGTCAGGCCGGGCATGTCGACCGGCACCACCACGACCGCCTCGATGCCGTCGTCGTCGAGCGCGGCCAGGCCGGCGCGGATGGACGAGCCGACGCCGGTGCCCCACGCCCGGTTGATCACCACCGTGACCCGGCTCAGGTCGGCCGTCTCGCGGACCTGGTCGGCCGCCGCGCCCAGCACGACCACGATCCGCTCGCAGCCCGCCTCGGTCATCGTATCGATCATCCGGTTCACCAGGGGTTTCTCCCCCTGGTGCAGCAGGGCCTCCGGGCCACCGATGCGGCGTCCCCCGCCCGCGGCGATGATCATTCCTGCGATCCGGTTCAGCTGGGCCCCCTCCACCGTGGAGCGGGCCGTGTCGCGAGGGCACGGCCCGCTCCGTCGTACGGACATCGGGAGCAACGAGGGCGGGGCACGCCGGGTAGCGGGGCGAAAGGGGAAAATAGTGCAACTGTTACCGATCGGCAACCCCGCCGGATCGCCGCTCCCGGACTGTCCGTCCGGTCAGGACGCCCCCGTCGCGCCGGCCACGGCGACCGGCAACGGATCGCGGGGCGGACGCGCCAGCAGCCTGGCCAGGTCGCCGTCGGTCCCGGCGAGGAAGCCGCCCGCCGTGGCGGAGTAGATCGACATGAGCATCGCCGGCTGGAACGGCAGCAGGCCCGCCCCCGCCAGCGCGGCCCGCCGCGCGCCCAGCGGCTCCGGCCGGTAGGGCACCCCCAGCGCGGCGGCGAGGTCGGCCGCCGTGAGCGCCACCGGCCCGGCCAGCTCGTACGTGCGACCGTGGTGGGCAGCCGGCTCGGCGGCCACCCGCACGGCGACCTCCGCCAGGTCCCGCCGGGCCACCGCGGCCAGCCCGCCGGCGCCGAACGGGGCCGTGACCGCCCCGCCGAACGGGGCCGCCAACTGGCCGAACAACTCGGCGTAGAGGCCGTTGCGCAGGATCGTCCACCGCAGCGTGCTCTCCCGCAGGCGGCGCTCGGTCCACCGGTGCGCCAGCGCGAACGCCAGGTGGTCGCCGGCGCCGACCAGGCTCGTGTAGACCACGTGCTCCACCCCGTGCCGCTCCGCCGCGGCGATCACCCGCTGGTGGCGGGCGATGACCACGTCGTCCTCGCCGTAGCCGGCCGAGACCAGCACCAGGGTGCGTACGCCCGCCAGGTCCGGCCCCGCCGGGTCGTCGAAGTCCATCCGCCGACCGGCCCCGGCGAAGCGGTCGGGGGTACGGGTGCCGGCGAGCGGGGCGAGACCGCGCTCGACCAGCCCGGCGTGGACGAGGGAGCCCAGGTGCCCGGAGGCACCGGTGACCAGCAGCATGATCAGCCTTCCGTCTGGTACTGAGTCGGAACTAACCTCATCGTCGGGAACCACGGAACCGGGCACAAGGAGGCACTTCCATGTCAGCAGGGCACACGGCGGTAACCGAGGCGCTCGCACCCTGCGGGCTGCCCGAGCACCCGGACTGCGGGATCCGCGAGGTGCTCGACCGCATCGGCGACAAGTGGTCGGTGCTCGCGATCGTCGAGCTCTCCTCCGGGGTGCGGCGGTTCCGGGAGCTCCAGCGGGGCATCCACGGCATCTCGCAGCGGATGCTCACCCTGACGCTGCGCCGGCTGGAACGCGACGGCCTGGTGCTGCGCACCGCGTACCCGACCGTCCCGGTCACCGTGACCTACGAGCTGACCGAGCGCGGCAGGAGCCTGACGCACCTCGTGCGGCAGTTGGCCGACTGGTCGCTGGCGCACAAGGACGCGATCGCCGAATCCCGTCAGGCGTGGGACGCCGCCAACCCCGGATCCGCCGTCTCCTGACCGGGCCCGTCACGCCGCGTCGGCGTAGCAGTCCACGACGGACAGGTCCAGCGGGAAGCGGACCGGGGTGTCGCCGAAGAGCAGCGCGGCCGCCCGCTCGCCCGCGCGGGTGACCGCCCCGGCGACCGCGCCCGCCTGCTCCGCCGGGCAGTGCACGATCACCTCGTCGTGCTGGAAGAAGACCAGCTCGGCGGGGCTGCCGGCCAGCTCGGCGCGGAGCGTCGCCAGCAGCGTGGAGGCCCACTCGGCGGCGGTGGCCTGGATGACGAAGTTGCGGGTGAACCGCCCCCGGGACCGGGCCGCCCGGGCGCGCGGCGACTGTGGGTCGCCGCCGGCGTCGGGATCGGCCTCCTCGCCGTCGCCGAACCCCGCGGTGCCCGGCGGACAGGTGCGGCCCAACCAGGAACGCACCAGCCCACCCGCCTCGCCCGTGCGGGCGGCCGCCTCGACGTAGCCGAAGGCAGTCGGGTAGCTGCGGCGCAGCACCGCCAGCGCCGGCACCGCCGACCCGCCGGTCTGCCCGTACATGGCGCCGAGCAGGGCCAGCTTGGCCCGGGCCCGGTCGCCGCCGAAGGCGTCCTGGGCGAGGGCGGCGTAGAGGTCGCCGGCCCCGCCGGCCGCCGCCAGCCGGGCGTCGCCGGAGACCGCGGCGAGCACCCTCGGCTCCAACTGGCCGGCGTCGGCGACCACGAACCGCCAGCCCGGGTCGGCGACCACCGCCCGCCGGATCACCTTCGGGATCTGCAGCGCGCCGCCGCCCCGAGTGGCCCAGCGGCCGGAGACCACCCCGCCCGGGACGTACTCCGGCTGGAACCGGCCGTCGCGCACCCAGGCGTCGCGCCAGGCCCAGCCGTGCGCCGTCCAGATCCGGTAGAGCTCCTTGTATTCCAGGACCAGCGGCACCGCCGGATGGTCCACCCCGCGCAGCACCCAGGCCCGCGTGTTGGGCACGTCCACGCCCGCCCGGGCGAACGCCCGCAGCAGCTCCGCCGGGGAGTCGGCGTGCAACTGGCGTACGCCGAACGCGGCGGCGATCCGCGCGGCCAGCTCGGCCAGCCGGCGGGGCGGGCCGCCGACCGGGGACGGCTCGCCGAGCAGCTCGGCGAGGATCTCGTCGTGCACGTCGGCCCGCCAGGGCAGCCCGGCCGCGCCCATCTCCACCGCGACGAGCGCGCCGGCCGACTCGGCGGCGACCAGCAGCCGGAACCGGCCGGGGTGCTCCGTCGCGGCGATGCGGGCGAGCTGGTCGGCGTAGACCCGGATCAGGGCCTCGATGCCGGGCCCCGGCGGGCCGGGCAGGGCGTCGAAGAGCGCCCCCTGCCCGTGGCCGGGCGGCGCGGCCGGGCGCGGCGGCGGGTCGGCCGGCACCGGCGCGCCGGTGAGGCGGGCCCAGGCCGCGGCGAACGCGCGGGGCTCGCCCCAGCGGCCGGCGTGCCCCAGCAGCAGGGCCTCGGTCAGCTCCACGTCGTGGCAGCGCTCCACCCGCACCCCGGCGCGCAGCAGCGGCGGGTAGGTCGTCGCGCCGGACGCCCAGACCCACCGCGGCCGGTCGGCGGCCTCCCGGGCGGCGACGGCGGCGGCCAGGTCGGCGACCGGCTCGGCGGGCCCGGCGGGCAGCCCGTCGGGCCGCAGCGGGCACAGCACTCCCCCGCCCCCGTCGTCGCCCACCACCGCCACCAGCACGGACGTGATTCTGCCTCGCCCCTGTGACACCCGACGTGAGCGGTCGCCGAAGGCACCGCCGCGCCCCGGCCCGGTCGCCGGCCGTCACCCGGCCGCAGGCCGCCGGGACAGGATCAGCACCACGGGCGGGCTCGACCGGTTCCCCGCCAGGACTGGCCGGGCGGCCCCGTACGGCCGCCCGGCCGGCCGGTCACTTCACCGCGCCCGAGGTGAGGCCGGACTGGATCTGGCGCTGGAAGATCGCGTACACGACGATCATCGGAAGGATCGCGATGGTCAGGGCGGCGAACAGCCCCGACCAGTCGGCCTCGTAGCCGGCGTTGACGGAGATGTCCGCGATGCCCTGGGTGAGCACCCACTTCTCCTTGGCGTTGGAGAGCAGCACGAGCGGAAGCTGGTACTGCCCCCACTGGCCGATGATGTTGAAGATCCCGACGCTGATCAGGCCGGGCTTCGCCATCGGCAGCATCACCCGGAAGAACAGCCGGGTGTGCGAGCAGCCGTCGATCATCCCCGCCTCGGCCACCGAGGACGGCAGCGTCTTGAAGAACGCGGCCAGGAAGAAGACCGTGAACGGCAGCGAGTAGGCGATGTAGACCAGGACGACGCCGGTGTGGGTGTCCAGCAGCCCCAGGTTCTTCACCACGAAGAAGAGCGGCACGAGGGCGAGGAACACCGGGAACGCGAGCCCCGAGACGAACAGGTAGTAGATCGCCCGGTTGCCCCAGAACTTGTAGCGGGCCAGCACGTACGCGGCCATCGAGCCGAGGAGCATCGTGCCGAAGGTGCTGAACGCCACCACGATCACGCTGTTGATGAAGTAGCGCCCGACGTTCGCCTTGTTCCAGGCCCGGGCGTAGTTCTCGAAGCGCAGCTCGGCCGGCAGGGTCCACGGACTGCTGAAGATCTCCGTGGTGTTCTTGAAGGAGGCGAGGAAGGTCCAGAGGATCGGCACGATCACGATGACCGCCCACACCGCGAGCGCCACGTGCCCGAGGTTGGCGAAGAGGCGTACCTCCGAGCGCCGGCCCCTGCCCCGGCGTCCGCCCGCGGCACCCGGCTTCAGGTTCTTCGGCGGTAGCGCCGCCGGTGTCGGCGGCAGCGTCGTCTGCGGGTTCATCAGTACTCCACGCTTTCCCGCTTGGTCAGCCGCAGCGTCAGCGCCGCGAACGTGAGGGTGAGGAAGAACAGCGCCACGCCCATGGCGGAGGCGTAGCCGTACTTCGAGTAGACGAAGGCGTTGCGGTAGATCTCCATGGCCAGGACGGTGGTGGCGCCGTCCGGGCCGCCGCCGTCCACCGAGAGCACCGAGACGATGGCGAACGCGTCGAAGGCGGCGATGCCCAGGTAGACCCAGGCCACCTGGAGGGTGTCCCAGAGCAGCGGCAGGGTGACCCGGAAGAAGAGCGTCACCCGGCTCGCCCCGTCGATCTCGGCGGCCTCGTAGATCTCGCCCGGGATGGAGGCCATGCCCGCCGAGAAGAGCACCACGTAGAACCCGACCGCCTGCCAGACCAGCACCGCGATGATCGACCAGAGCGCCAGGTTCGGCCGGACCAGGAAGAGCACCGGGTCGAAGCCGAGCTTCATCAGCACGCCGTTGATCAGGCCGGACTCGTTGGGCCGGTAGACCGTCTGGAACAGCACCGCGATGATGGCCACCGCCAGGACCTGGGGGAAGAAGAACACCACCCGGTAGAACTTCGACCCCCAGACCCCCTGGCGCTGTCCACCGCTGCTCTTTCCGCCCACGTTGAGCAGGAAGGAGAAGAACAGCGCGATGGCGATGGTGATCAGCGGCAGGGCAAGCAGCAGTACGCCGTGGTGCTGGACCGCCTTCCAGAAGCTGTCGTCGTCGAACAACCTCCGGTAGTTGTCGAAGCCCACCCACTGCGGGGCCGACAGCCCCCGCCAGTTGGTCATCGAGATCTGGAACGCCTGCGCGTACGGCGCGATGACGAAGACCACGTACAGCGTGACCGGGACGAAGAGGAACCCGATCACGAACGGATACTTGCCGTGCCGCATGACCCCCACGCCCCGATCAGCGCTTGAACTTGGTGATGGAGCTGTCCTTCTTGATCGCGTCGGCGCGCTTCTGGATCCGCTCCACGAAGGCGTCCGCCTTGATCCGGCCGAACATCAGCTCGTTGGTGGCGGTACGCGCCTCCGTGTCGAGCTCCTTGTACCAGCCGTCGAAGTACAGGTTGAACACGTCCTGCCCGGCGGCCTTGAGGGCGCCCTGCGAGCTGGCCACGCCGGGCGGGAAGGCGTAGCCCTCCGAGCCGGCGGTGACCACCGTCGGGGCCTTGACGACCTCGGTGAAGCCCTTCGCGCCGGCCACCGACAGCATCTGGCGCATGTACTCCAGGCCGCCCCGGGGGTTCTTGCTCTTGGCCGAGACGAAGTAGCCCTCACCGGCCGTCGCGCGCAGCGCCGTCCCCGGCAGCTTGTCGGAGGCGGACAGGCTCGGCACGGGCATCATCTGGTATTCGAAGCCGGGCGGCGTGTCCTTCTTCTGCTCGCCCTCCAGCCAGTCGCCGCTGGGGTAGAGCGCCAGCTTGTACTGGTTCTGCCGCAGCTGCACGTCGGTGTGCTTGAGCCCCTCGAAGCTCTTGTCGACGTACTTGGCACCGATCTCGGCCCACGCCTCGGCGGCCTGCTTGACCGCGTCCTGCTTCCAGGCGCCGTCCTCCAGGTTGTCGATGTTCTTGATGACGTCCGTGCCGCCGATCTTCGCGGCGTGGGTGAGGATCACGTTCCACTGGTAGTAGGCCGCGTTCGCGCCCGCGTAGCCGTACGGCGTGATGCCCTTGGCCTTGATCTTGTCGAGCAGCGCGGTGAACTCGGACCAGTCCTTCGCCGGCGCCCAGCCGTTGTCCTTGAACAGCTTGCCGGAGTACCAGATGCCGAAGACGGTGGAGACGTAGTAGAGGACGTACGGCTTGCCGTTGAACGACCCGGCCTCGACGGTGCCCGGCACCACGGTGTCGCGGACCTTCTTGTTCGGGTCGTCGACCGACGGGGCGTCCCACAGCTCGGTGAGGTCCTGGAGCTGGCCGTCGGCCACCAGGGCGCCGAAGTCCATCAGCTTCTCGCCGGAGTTGTTGACGAACTCCGGCGGGTTGCCCGAGGCGAACCGCGGCTGGAGCACGGTGGAGACGGCCTGGGTGGACTGGTGCTTGACCTCGGCCTTCGGGAAGGCCTTCTTGTACAGCGGCTGGTGCACGTCGGTGGCGTACTTCTCGCCGTAACCGCCGTTGAAGATGATCACCTCGACCGGCGCGTCCTCGGGGACGCCGAGCGGGTTGGTGGCGCTCTTGGTGCCGCCCGCGACCTGCTCGTTCTTCTCGTCGCCGCCGCTGGTCGCGCAGGCGCCCAGCAGGCCGACGGCGGGCGTGGCGAGCAGGCCCACGGCGGCAGCCCGGCGCAGCACCGTCCGGCGGCTCAGGTCCGCCGGGTTCTCGGGGGTAATCGACATCGTCGTCTCTCCTTGGTGGTGTTGGGGTCAGGCGGTCCGCCGGAGACGCCCGGCGTACCGCGACTCGAGGGCGTGGTTGTGCTCGTCCCCGCCGGGGACGTTGGCGGAGAGGTAGACGGGGGCTACCTTCCCGGCCTGGTGGAACCGTCGTACGACCTCTGCGGTCAGCAACTGCGCCAGCAGCGCGGAGGTGACCGACGAGACCGCACAGACCGCGCCGCCGCCCTCGAGCGGCAGCAGTGCGTCGCCGTACGGCGCGCCGTTGTCCAGCACGACGTCGGCGAGATCGGCGAGCCGCCTGCCGGACGGGTGCCGTGGGGCGACCCGTGCGGTGTGCTCGACCGAGGTGACCGCGATCAGCGGGTGACCGCGTTCGGTGACCAGCGCCGCCAGCTCGACCACCGAGCCGTTGATGCCGGACTGGGAGGCCACCACGAACACGTCCTGCGGCTGCGGGGTGGCCAGCGCGTAGATCTGGTGGGCGATGGCGGGATCGCGCTCCAGCTTCGGGTCGGCGAGCACGTCGCGCGGGGCGCCGCCGTGCAGCACCAGGTCGTGGATGGAGAGCCGGTTGGTGGGCACCAGTCCGCCGGCCCGGGCGACCAGTTCCGCGGCGAACGCCTCGGAGTGGCCGGCGCCGAACGCCTGGAGCACGCCGCCGGCGCCCAGGCTGGCGGCGATCAGGTCGGCGGCGGCGGCGATGCCGTCGGCGCTGGTGTCGACCAGCCGGTCGAGCACCGGGCGGACCGCCTCGGCGTACCGCTGGGCGCTGATCATGCGGTGGCCCCCTTCGCGGCCTTGTGCCCGTCGACGGCCTGGGCGGTGCGGCAGAAGGCCGCGTGGGCGCGGTCGTGGGTGCGCTGGGCGACGGCGATGTAGAGCAGGTCGAGCACGACCAGCTGCGGGTGCCGGGCCGACAGCGCGTCGGGGCGGAACGTGGTGGCCTGGCTGGCGGTGAGCAGCACGATGTCGGCAAGCTCGGCCAGCGGCGAGCGCGGGAAGCCGGTCAGCGCGACGGTGGTCGCCCCCCGGCTGCCCGCCTCGGCGAGCATCTCGATGGTCTCCCGGGTCTGGCCGGTGTGCGAGATGCCGAGCGCGACGTCGCCCTGGCGCAGCAGGGCCGCGCTGGCCAACCCCTCGTGCACGTCGTTCCAGGCCCAGACCGCGACCCCGATCCGGTGCAGGCTGAACTGCATCTCCTCGCCCACCAGGGCGCTGCCGCTGGCGCCGAAGATGTTCACCCGCGACGCGCCGGCGATGGCGACGGCGGCGCGTTCGACCTCGGCGAGGTCGAGCAGCGCGGCGGTGTCGTGCATGGCCCGGGTGTCGGCGGCCATGATCTGGTCGAGCACCCGGGACAGGGGGTCGCTCGGCTGGATCTCGCGGCCGATGTCGACGGTCCAGCCCGCCGAGCGGGCCCGACCGGTCTCGGCGGCGATGCCCAGCCGCAGGTCGGCATAGCCCTCGAAGCCCATGGCGCGGCAGAACCGGGTGATCGTGGCCGGGGACGTCCCGCTGCGCTCGGCCAGCTCCACGATCGTGGCCCGGGCCGCCGCCTCCGGGTCACTGAGCACGTGCTCGGCGACCCGGCGCAGCGCCCCCGTCAGCTCCCCCGCGCCGGCCCGGACCCGCGCCAGCACACCGCCGGAGGCAACCCCGAACGCGCCCCGTCGGTCGACCGCGCCGGCGTCGACCACCGCGGTCCCCGCGGGGGTGTCAACCTCGTGATCAACCATGGGACACCTTTCGGAAAGAGTGTTTACTGTTACTGGTAAAAGTTCTTACTGAAAGCCCTCCGTGTCAACGGCCGTGGGCGAAGTTTTCAAACTGTTACCTGGCGCACAGCCAGCGGCGGGTCCCGACCCTTGCCCCACGCCGCCGGGCCGACCAGCATGAACGCGACGTCGATCAAGGAGGTGGGTGCCGATGTCCGACACCGTCGTGCTCGGCCTCGACGTCGGGGGTACGTCCACCCGCGCGACCGCGCTGAGCCTGGACGGGCGACGCCTCGGCGCCGGACGGGCCGGGGGCGGCAACCCCACCAGCCACGGCGCCGAGCGGGCCGCCGCGGAACTCCTGACCGCCCTGCGGCAGGCGCTCGCCGACGTCGACCCGACCCGGGTCCGGGCCGGCACCATCGGGCTCGCCGGGGCGGGCCGGCTGCTCGCCGACCCCGCCGGCCGGGACGCCTTCGACCGGGCCTGGCGCGACGCCGGCCTGCGCTGCCCGTACGCCGTGCACGGCGACGCCCTGGTCGCCTACGCCTCGGGCACCGCGAGCCCGGACGGCACGGTGGTCATCGCCGGCACCGGCGCGATCGCCGCCGGCGTCCGCGAACTGCGGCTGGACCGGGTGGCCGACGGTCACGGCTGGCTGCTCGGCGACGCCGGCTCGGGCTTCTGGCTGGGCCGGGAGGCGGTCCGCCGCCTGCTGGCCGACCTCGACCGGGGACACGCGCCGGGTCGGCTGGCGACCGGGGTGCTCACCGAGCTGCTCGGCTCCGCCGACGTGGCGGCCCGCCCCCGGGACACCGTCGACGCCGTGGTCCAGGCGGTGACCCGGCGGCCCCCCGTGGACCTGGCCCGGCTCGCGCCCCTGGTGGTCGCCGCCGCCGTCGACGGGGAGCCCGTCGCCCACGGGCTGATCGACGAGGCCGCCGCGCACCTCGCGGAGAGCACCGCACGGATCCGCCCGGCGGGCGACGCGTCCCCGATCGTGCTCGGCGGCGGGCTGCTGACCGGCGACACCCCGCTGGCCGCGGCGGTGCGGGCCGAGGTAGCCCGGCGGTGGCCGGACGCGCCGCTGCGCTCGGCCGGCGACGGCGCGGCCGCGGCGGCCTGGCTCGCCGCCCGCGACCTGCCCGAGGTGACCGATCCGGTCGCGCTGCACGCCCTGCTGGTCCCCGCGACAGCCTGACCCTCGCCGCCGACACGGTCGCAGTCGTGGGCTGCCGAGGCGGCGGGAGGCCGGGACGAACGATGTCGGGCCGCCGCCTCCGGCGGGATCGTCGACGGGGGCCGGGACGAGGGCGGGCGCTGTGGAGCCGGGTCGTTGACGACATCGCGCCCGCCGGAACAGCAGCCCCGACGGCCGGGACGAGCGCCCCGCCACGCGTACCCGCCCTGCGCGGGCCAGGGTCAGACGGGTAGGGCGCCGGGGGCGACGCCGTGCCTGCGTCCCTCCTTGGTCAGCGCCAGCAGGCCGTGCCCGCGCACGTCGGTGTTCGGGCCGAGCCCCGCCGGATCCACCGACATGGCGGCCGCGACGGTCAGCGCATCGCAGGTGTCCGGCACGCCGTACCGGCGGGCGATCTCCGCCCAGCGCACGTCCGCGTCCGGCGCGGCGTGGTCCCACGACGCCCAGGCCTCGTCCGGAATGTCGGGCTCCTCGTGCGGCAGCAGCAGGCCCTCCTCCACCGGCAGTCGGGGGCCGACGCCACGCCTCGGCTTGTCGTCGTCGTACTGCCGCAATATCTCGCCGCCGACGCAGACCAGCCAGGCGGAGCCGGCGCCGCGGGCGTCGAACCAGTACGACTGGGCCGCGCCGAACCGCTCGCTCAGCGCCCGGCAGGCCGCGGCCTCTCGTTTCGGGCCACCACGGAAGGCGTACCAGGGGCCGAGGACGAGGGTCCAGCCGTTCAGCTCGGGGGTGACGAAGACGCGGCTGCGGGCGTGCCGCTCATCGGCGCGGTGGCTGTCGTGTGCGAACGCGGCGTAGCCCAGTCGCAGGGTGGCCGGACGCGGATCGGAGAGCTCCAGCGCCGCCAGGACGGCGGCCTGGTCGCCGGTGGGCAGCGCCAGCCACGACCCGCACGGGACGTGACCGGCCACCGAGCCGGGGCGCTCGGTGAGCAGCTTGATCCGGACGAGCCGCTCCACGGCGGCCCGGTCCGGCGCGCTGAACGCCGGCTCGCCGGCCAGCTCGGCGATGGCTCGCAGCGCGCCCGCACGCAGCCGGCCGGGGCCGTGCCGCCGGATTCCGTGCAGCGCCGGCAGGGCGTCGGCGCCGATGGCGGAGAGCGCCCAGACGGCGCGCTGCCGGACATCGGGATCCGGATCGGCGAGCAGCGGCAGCAGCGCCGGGACCGCGGGGACGGCGGCCGCGCCCCGGTACTGGATGCCCAGGGCGGCGTCCTGCCGGACGTGCGGGCTCGGGTGGGACAGCGCCGCCGCGTACGCGTCCAGCAGTTCCACCCCGAACCCCTGGAACGCCCAACCGCACCGCCGCCGGACCTCCACGGTGCTCGCGGCGGCGATGGCCGCGACCAGCGGCTCGAACGCGGGCGCGCCGATCTCCCTGAGCACCGAGCCCGCCGCGTGCGCCCAGTCCACCGGCGACTCCTCGTCGAGCAGCCCCGCGACCAACGGGCCGACCGCCTCGGCCCCGGCCGCGACCAGCGCCCGGTGTGCCTCGCGTCGGCGTTCGTGCTCGGGGTCGACCAGCGCCCGGACTGCCGCCGCGACGCCACCGGGAACCGAGTTCGTGATCGGCATCGCCGCATCCTAGTTCGGGCCCGGCCGCGCGCCGGAGGTCGTGCGCGGCCGGGGGCATCGGGGCAGTCGGCCGTCGGGGCTCGACGGCGAGGCGACGGGCGCCGCCGACCGGCCGGCCCTGCCGATGTGCGGAACCGGACGGCGGCGGAAGAGCCCTACTTGAGCTGGCCGGCGGTCAGGCCCGACTGGATCTGCCTCTGGAAGAGGATGTACACGACCAGCACCGGCAGTGTGGCGATGGTCAGGCCCGCGAAGAGACCGCTGTAGTCACCCTGGTAACCCTGGCTGACCGCCAGCGCGGCAAGCCCCTGCGCAAGCACCCACTTGGAGTCGTCGCCCTGCATCAGCACCTGGGGCAGGATGAACTGGTTCCAGTGGCTGAGGAAGTTGAAGATCGCGATGCTGATCAGCCCCGGTCGCGCCATCGGCAGCATCACCCGGAAGAAGAGCCGGAAGTGACCGCACCCGTCCATGAGCGCCGCCTCCGCGACCGCCGTCGGCAGGGTCCGGAAGAAGGCGGTGAGGAAGAAGACGGTGAACGGCAGCGAGTAGGCCGCGTACACCAGCACCAGCCCGGTCCAGGTGCCGAAGAGACCGGCGTTGCGCACCACGAAGAACAGCGGCACGAGGGCCAGGAAGACGGGGAACATCATCCCGCCGACGAACAGGTAGTAGAGGAACTGCCGGCCCCAGAACTCGTATCGGGCGAAGACGTACGCCGCCGTGGCGCCCATCAGCATGGTCAGGGTGAGCGATCCGGCCACCACGATCGCGCTGTTCAGGAAGTACTGGCCGATGTGCGCCTCGGTCCAGGCCCGCGCCCAGTTCTCGAACCGCAGCGCGCCCGGCAGCCCCCACGGGTCCGACAGGATCTCCCCGTCGTCCTTGAACGAGCTGAGGAACATCCAGAGCAGCGGTAGCGCGGTCACCGCGCCCCAGAGCAGCAGGAACCAGTGCGAGAAGATGTTGGCGACGCCGAGATCGCGGCGAAGCTTGCGGTCCTGCGGCGCCGGCCGGTCCGCCACGGCCGTGCCGTCGGGCGCGGTCCTGTCGAGGGTTGTCACGAGTACTCGATCCGATCACGCCGGGCGGCCCGCAGCGCCAGCACCGCCACCGAGAGGGTCAGGAACAACAGCACCACGCCGATCGCCGAGGCATAGCCGAACTTGCTCTCGCTACCGAACGCGGTTTCGTACATCCGCAGGCCGATGACGTCGGAGGAGAAGTTGGGGCCGCCGTTGGTCATCTGCTGGATCAGGATGAACCCGTCCAGGGCCGCGATCGCGAGGTAGATCCAGGCGACCTGCACGGTGTCCCAGAGCAGCGGTATGGTGATCTTGCGCAGGGTGGTCCACCGCGACGCCCCGTCGAGCATCACCGCCTCGTAGATGTCGCGCGGAATCGCCGACATCGCCGCGCCGAAGAGCACCACGTAGAAGCCGACGTTGCTCCAGATCATCACCGCCATCGCGCACCAGAAGGCGAACCGGGGATCACCCAGCCAGGCCGGCGTGGGTAGGCCGACGGCGGCGAGGGCACCGTTGAGCAGGCCGCTGTTGGGGTGGTAGACCTCTTTCCACAGCAGGGCGATGATGACCACGGAGAGCACCTGCGGGAAGAAGTAGACCATCCGGTACACGGACGTGCCGCGTACGCCGGTCACCCCCGCCCGGCCCTTGCGACCGCCCATGCTGAGCATCGTGGCGAAGAAGAGGCCGAGCACGATGGTCACCACCGGCACCACCAGGAGCAGCCACGCGTTGTTCTTGAGGGCGCTCCACACCCGTTCGTCGTCCAGCAGCCTCTTGAAGTTGTCCAGGCCGACGGAGTTGGCCTCGGGCGAGTAGCCGAGCCAGTCGGTGGTCGAGATCTGGAAGGCCTGCAGGTACGGCGAGAGCACGAAGATGCCGTAGAGCAGCAGCGGCGGCACCAGGAACGTGATGATCAGCGGGTACTTGCCATGTTTCACGAGAAAGGCCCTACTCCCACAGCCGTGGGCCGGTGGGGACGGTGCGGACCCGTCCCCACCGGCCGGATGTCACGCGGCCCGCTTGTACTTCTTGATCGAGCTGTCCTGGGCGATCGAGTCGGCGCCCTTCTGGCACAACTCGAGGAACTCGGCCGGGCCGATCCGACCGCTGAAGAACTCGCCGCACGCGGCGTCGACGAGCTCGCGCTCCAGCTTCCGGTAGAAGTTGTTGTAGACCCAGTTGAAGCCGTTGCTGCCGGAGGCGTCCAGCGCCTTGCTCACGGTGCTGAGGCCGTACGGCAGCTCGATGCCCTCGGTCGCCCCGGCCACCACGGTCAGGCTGGCGACCTTCCGGGTGAAGTCCTGGGCGCCCTTCTTCGACAGCATGACCCGGAAGTACTCCAGGCCACCGGCGAGGTTCTTCGCCTTGGCCGGGACCATGAACGGCTCACCGGCGGTGCCGCGAATCGCCTCGAACGGCAGCTTGTCGCCGCTGCCCAGGCTGGGCGTCGGCTGGATCGTCATGTTGAAGCCCTCGGGGGTGACCTTCTTCTGCTCGCTCTCCAGCCAGGAGCCGCAGGAGATGAAGGCGGCCTTGCCCTGGCACCACGCGGTCTGCGACTGCACGTGGTCGAGGCCCGGCGAGCCGGCGAGGATGTAGCCGTCCTTGACGATCTGGTGCCACGCGTCCGCCGCGGCCTTCATCGCGTCGGACTTCCACGCGTTGGGCTCCAGGTTGTCGATCGCGGTGGCGACGGACGGCCCACCGAACTTGATCGCGGTGGCGATCAGCGGCCAGCTCATGTAGCGGGGGTGCTTGCCCGCGTACGTCCACGGCGCGATGCCGGCCGCCTTGATCTGCTTGCACAGCGCGATGTGCTCGTCCCAGGTCTTGGCGTACTGCCAGCCCCGGTCGGCGAAGAGCTTCGTGGAGTGCCAGATGCCGTAGGCGGTGTAGGTGTAGTTCATCACCATGAACTTGCCGTCGTACGAGCCGACCTCGACGGCGCCCGGCAGCAGCGTGTCCTTGACCGTCTTGCCGGGGACGTCGAGGCTCGGGGCGGCGAGCAGCTCGCCCAGGTCGGCGATGGCGTTCTGGGAGACCAGGCTGTTGAAGTCGATCTGGTCCTTGCCGGAGTTGTTGACCACGTCCGGCGGGGTGCCGTCGACGAAGCGCGGCTGGAGGGTCTTGCCGATCTCCTGCGTCGCCGAGTGGTTGATCTTCGCCTTCGGGTACTTCTCGGTGTACATGGCCTCGTGGGCCTTGGCGTACTCCTCGCCGAAGCCGCCGTTGAAGATCACCACCTCGAGGGGCGCGTCCTCCTTGACCCCGAGCGGGTTCTGCTCGCTCTTGGTGCCCTTGTAGGTGCCGGCGTCGCCCTTGTCGTCGCCACCACCGGTGGCGCAGCCGGCGAGCAGGCCGGCGGCAGGGGTGGCCAGCAGGCCGGCGGCGGCGCTGCGCCGCAGGATGTCACGCCTGTTCATGGTCTCTCCTCGGATCAGGTCCGGGCGGCCGCCGGATGGGGGAAGGCGGCCGCCGCACGAGGCACAGGGGGAAGTTGTCTTCAGTTTGTTTGATGTTGCTGAAGAATTTCTACGGCAGGAACCGGCGGACTTCAAGACCGCAGACCGAACCGTTATCACCCCCGGCCAGTTCGCGCCTGACATACCCTCGGGGCCATGCGCCGTCTGCGGCAACTCGCCGCACGCACGCCGGCTGGTCGGGAGCGCTACGTCGACCTGCTCCGGGCGCTCGCGATCGTGATGGTCGTTCTCGGCCACTGGGCGGTCGCCACCATCGGTGAGGACCCTACCGGCCGGCCGACGGCCCGTTCGGCCCTGCCCGACCTGCCCTGGGCGTACCCGCTGACCTGGGTGGCCCAGGTGATGCCCGTCTTCTTCCTGGTCGGGGGCTATGCCAACGCCGCCTCGCTGGCCGCGCGCCGGGCCGCGGGCGGCGACGCCGTCTCCTGGCTGCTGGACCGGGGCGCGCGGCTGCTGCGCCCCACGACCGCCCTGCTCCTGGTCGTCGCCGCCGGGGCCGGGGTCGCGTCGCTGGCCGGGGTCGCGGCGACGATGGTGCGTACGGTCGGCTGGTTCGCCACCATCCCGCTGTGGTTCCTGGCCGCCTACCTGGTGGTGGTGCCGCTGACCCCGGCGATGTACGCCCTGCACCGGCGCTTCGGCCTGCTCGTCCCGCTGGCGCTGGCCGCGCTGGTCGCGGCGGGCGACCTGGGGCGCGCGCTCGGGCCGGCCGAGCTGGCGCTGCCGAACTACGTCTTCGGCTGGCTGGCCGTCCACCAGCTCGGCTTCGCGTGGCGTGACGCCCGCGCCGCACCGCCCGACGACCGGCCGTCGGCCCGCCGGGACGGGCTCGCGCGGCGGGGTGTCCGCGCCACGCGGCTGCCGCTGTCCCGGCGGGCCGGCGCGACGGCGCTGCTGGGCGGCCTCGCCGCGACGGTGCTGCTGACCGCCGGGCCGTACCCGGTCAGCATGCTCAACGTCCCGGGCGAACGGCTGGACAACGCCGCGCCGCCCAGCCTGGCGCTGCTGACCCTGACCACCGCCCAGCTCGGGCTGATCCTGCTGCTACGCGACCCGGCGGAGCGCTGGCTGCGCCGCTCCCGCCCCTGGCAGGCGGTGATCGCGGTGAACGCCGTCGTGCTCACCGTCTTCCTCTGGCACCTGACCGCGGCGATCCTGCTGGTCGGCGCGCTGGACGCGGCGGGCCGGCTGCCCACACCGCCGGCGGGCTCGGCCGCCTGGCTGGCCTGGCGGGTGCCCTGGGTGCTGATGCTGACCGTGGTGCTGGCCGCCCTGGTGGCCGTCTTCGGCCCCGTGGAGGCCCGCACCGGCCCGACCAGCCGCGCCCGCACCGGCCCGACCGGCGGCGCCCGCAGC
>NZ_JBSGDY010000103.1:0-22068 GCF_053602615.1 Micromonospora sp. NPDC004336 | reverse complement strand
GAGCCCTCGGGGCGGTCCTCCTCGCGCGGCGGCTCGCCGTCGCGGCGGCGCAGCTCGTCCTCGCGCCGGCGCAGGTCGTCCTCCCAGCGGCGGAACAGTTCCTGGTCGTCGCGCCGGGAGCGCTCGCCGAGCGAGCGGAGGAACTCGGGGTCGTCGTCCGGGGCGACCGGTCGGGGCCGTTCCCGGGTCGGCAGGACCCGGCCCGTCGGCGCGGCGCCGGGGGTGCGCTCGCGGCCGGCGAAGAACCAGGCGAGGGAGCCGAGCAGCGGGAAGAACAGGATGATCAGCACCCAGGCGATCCGGGGCAGGGCCCTGATCTCGCCCTCCTCGGCGGAGAGGCAGCTGATCAGCGCGCAGACGGCGAGGACGATCTGCGCCAGGAAGAGGAGGACATACAGCCGGGCCATGGGTCAATGATGGCGCACCCGGTGCCGTCAACCCAGCCCGCGCGCCGCCAGGAGCGTGCCGAGCAGCGCGAAGCCGACGGCGGCGAGGGCGACCAGGGGCAGCGCCCGCCCGTAGCCCGGGGTCGGGCCGGTGCCGGTGGCCCGGCGCCAGCAGACCGCCAGCGCGGCGCCCCAGCCGAGCACGGCGACGCCGGCGACCAGCGCGCCGAGCGTCTCGCCGGCGGGCGGGCCGGTGAACGCCAGCCGCACGGTCAGCACCATGATCACCGTGAGCGCCAGGGCGGTGCGCCGCCAGGCCAGCCGGGTCCGCTCGGGTTGCAGCCCCGGGTCCCGGGTCGGGCCGTCCGGCGGCGTGCGCCGCGCGCCGCTCACCGCGCGCCGACCGCCCGGGCCAGCACCGCCGCCACCAGCAGCAGCGCGCCGAGGCCGACGGCGAGGGCGAGCACCGCCGGGAAGCGGGAGGCGGGCAGCTCCTCGCCGAGCCGGATGGCCCGCTCCGTACGCGCCCAGTGGTCGACCGCCCGGACCGCCACCGTCGCGCCGAGCAGCAGCAGCGCGACGGCGATCACCTCGCGCAGGTGCGCCAGCGGCAGGGGCGGCAGGAACTGGGCGGCGGCGAGCCCGCCCGCGACCAGCGCCAGCCCCGTCCGCAGCCAGGCCAGGAAGGTGCGCTCGTTGGCCAGGGAGAAGCGGTAGTCGGGGGTGCTGCCGACCGAGCGCAGTTCGCGCGGATCGAACCATTGCCGGATCGCCTGCCACACGGGGCCGATTATCCGCTTCCGGCCGGTCGTAGCCTGGAACAGTGACCGATCTTGACGCCCGCACGCTCCGAGACGCCTACGACGCCCAGATCCGCCCGGAGATTCCGGACCCGCTGCCGGTCGGAGTCACCGTGGAACGCGACGGCCCGCTGGTCCGCGTCCTCGGCCTCGACCATCGCGGCTTCCTCACGTACCGCACGCTGGACGGGCTCGCCGGGGCCGAGCTGGACGCGTTGATCGCCCGGCAGGTGGAGATCTTCCGCCGGCGCGGCGAGGCGGTGGAGTGGAAGCTCAACGGGCACGACCAGCCGGCCGATCTGCCCGACCGGCTGCGCGCCGCCGGGTTCGTCCCGGAGGACGAGGAGACCGTCGTGGTCGGGCCGGTCGCACCGCTGGCCGCCGCCCTGCCCGTGCTGCCCGAGGGGGTACGCCTGCGCGAGGTCAGCGCCCGGGAGGATCTGGAGCGGATCGCCGCGCTGGAGGAGGCGGTCTGGCACGACGACCGCAGCCACCTGGTGACCGGCCTGGCGAAGGAGATCGAGGCCGACCCGCAGTCCCTCACGGTCGTGGTGGCCGAGGCGGACGACACGGTGGTCAGCGCCGGCTGGGTCCGCTACCAGGCGAACACCGCGTTCGCGACCCTCTGGGGCGGTTCGACCCTGCCGCAGTGGCGACGGCGGGGCATCTACCGGGCGCTGGTCGCGTACCGGGCGCGCCTGGCCGAGCAGCGCGGCAGGACGCTGCTCCAGGTGGACTGCTCGCCGGACAGCCGGCCGATCCTCCAGCGGCTCGGACTCGTCCCGGTCACGACCGCCACCCCGTACGTCTACACTCCGTGATCATGGAGCAGCGGTTGACGGCCGAGGAGCGGCTGACCCTCAAGACGGGCGCGTTCGGCGCGGTGTTCCTGGTGGCCAACGCCGACCCGGGGATGCTGGCCCTGTTCCGGGAGAGCTTCGCCGCCTCCGGGGCCATGGCCGACACGAGCGGCGTGGTGAAGGAGGCGCTGACCAGTGGGCCGCTGCCGAAGCTGCCGCGCGACTCGGCGCTGGAGATCGAGGCGGTGGTGCTGCCGGCGCTGGGCCGCTCGGTCGAGATCCTGCGCGAGAAGTCGCCCGGGGACGTGGCGACCTACCGCGACGTGGTGCTGACCGCCGCCGAGCGGGTGGCCGGGGCGCACCGGGGGGTGGCTCCGGCCGAGGCGGCGGCCATCGCGCGGATCAGGGCCGCGCTGGCTCCGTCGGCGTGACCGGAACGGCCGACGTGGGTGCGCGCCGGGGCGGCGACCAGAGCGCCCGGACGGCGGCCCGGACGCACCGGTCGCGCACGCGTCCGCACGCGCACCGGTACGCCTCGGGGCGGGTGCGGCAGGGGCGCCGCGGCGCATCGTGCGGCGCACGGGGAAACTCCGACATTTCACGACACCTCCCGATTCGCCAGATTACCGCCCGGGCGCCCTTCGGTGAGCTGTGTCACCCTGAGGTCGTCGGAGGTCGATGCTACTGACAGGTAACATTGCGCCGTGGGCAACTGCACAGCAGCCCGTGGTTGACCGACGTCGAGTCACGCGGGAGGCTGCGCCCGTGACCGGGCGAGTGATCGCTACACCAAACAGGAGGGTCGTCGAAGCGCGATGAACATCGTCGTACTCGTCAAGCAGGTGCCCGATTCGGGCGCGGACCGCAACCTGCGCACTGACGACAACACCGTCGACCGCGGTTCGGCGAACAACGTCATCAACGAGATGGACGAGTACGCCATCGAGGAGGCGTTGAAGATCAAGGAGGCCCACGGGGGCGAGGTCACCGTCCTGACCATGGGTCCGGACCGGGCGACCGAGTCGATCCGCAAGGCGCTCTCCATGGGCCCCGACAAGGCCGTGCACGTCGTGGACGACGCCCTGCACGGCTCCTGCGCCGTGGCCACCTCGAAGGTGCTCGCCGCCGCGCTCGGTCAGCTCAACGCCGACCTGGTGCTCTGCGGCAGCGAGTCGACCGACGGCCGGGTGCAGGTCATGCCGCACATGCTCGCCGAGCGGCTGGGCATCGCGGCGCTGACCGGCGCCCGCAAGCTCACGGTCGACGGCTCGACCCTGACCGTCGAGCGGCAGACCGAGGAGGGCTACGAGGTGGTCACCGCCGCTACGCCCGCCGTGGTCTCCGTCTGGGACACCATCAACGAGCCGCGCTACCCGTCCTTCAAGGGCATCATGGCCGCGAAGAAGAAGCCGGTGCAGACGCTCTCCCTGGGTGACCTCGGCGTCGCCCCGGCCGAGGTGGGCTTCGAGGGCGCGACGAGCGCCGTACTGGAGCACACCAAGCGCCCGCCGCGCTCCGGCGGCGCGAAGATCACCGACGAGGGCGACGGCGGCGTCAAGCTGGTCGAGTTCCTCGCCACCGAGAAGTTCGTCTGAGGGGTCTGGACATGTCTGAGGTTCTCGTCGTCGTCGAAGCCACCCGGGAGTTCGGCGTCAAGAAGGTCACCCTGGAGATGCTCACCCTCGCCCGCGAGCTGGGCACCCCGAGCGCGGTCGTGCTCGGCGGCGCCGGCGCCGCCGAGGCGCTGGGCGCCAAGCTGGGCGAGTACGGCGCGGAGAAGATCTACGCCGCCGAGGGTGACGAGATCGACGGCTACCTGGTCGCCCCCAAGGCCACCGTCGTGGCCGAGCTGGTCAAGCGGGTGCAGCCGGCGGCCGTGCTGCTCGCCTCCTCGCAGGAGGGCAAGGAGATCGCCGCCCGCCTGGCCGTCAAGCTGGACAACGGCATCCTGACCGACGTGGTCGGCCTGGCGGCCGACGGTACCGCCACCCAGGTGGCCTTCGCCGGCTCCACGATCGTCAAGTCCAAGGTCACCCGTGGCCTGCCGCTGGTCACCGTCCGGCCGAACTCGGTCAATCCGACCCCGGCGGCGGCCACCCCGGCCGTCGAGCAGCTCACCGTGTCGGTCACCGACACCGACAAGCTGGCCAAGGTCGTCGACCGGGTCGCCGAGCAGAAGGGCTCGCGCCCCGAGCTCACTGAGGCGGGCGTGGTCGTCTCCGGCGGTCGCGGCGTCGGCAACGCCGACAACTTCAAGCTGGTCGAGGAGCTGGCCGACCTGCTCGGCGGCGCCGTCGGGGCGTCCCGCGCGGCCGTCGACTCCGGCTTCTACCCGCACCAGTTCCAGGTGGGCCAGACCGGCAAGACCGTCTCCCCGCAGCTCTACGTCGCGCTCGGCATCTCCGGCGCCATCCAGCACCGGGCCGGCATGCAGACCTCGAAGACCATCGTCGCGGTCAACAAGGACGGCGAGGCGCCGATCTTCGAGCTGGCCGACTTCGGCGTGGTGGGCGACCTGTTCAAGGTCGTCCCGCAGGCCGCCGAGGAGATCCGCAAGCGCAAGTGAGCTGACGCTCGCGCGTAAACGAGGGCCGGGAGCCGCGAGGTTCCCGGCCCTCGCCGTGTCGGAGCCGCGAGGTTCCCGGCCCTTGCCGTGTCGGAGCCGCGAGGTTCCCGGCCCTTGCCGTGTCGGAGCCGCGAGGTTCCCGGCCCTCGCCGTGCCGGAGCCGCGAGGTTCCCGGCCCTCGACGTCCCGGCCCTCGCCGCGCCGGAGCCGCGACGTCCCGGCCCTCGCCGCGCGAGGAACCGCGGGCGGCGGAACGCCCCGCGGCCCGTCGCCGCTTTGCGACGATGGGGGCGTTCTCCCCGGGTGTCCGAGCGCCGCCGTCCCGAGCGAAACAGGAGTGTGCCCATGCCGGCCAGGACGCCCGAGGGCGACCACCACGCGCTCGCCGCGCCCGGAGGCGACCACCACGCCCTCGCCGCGCCCGAGGTGGTGCTGCTGCTGGAGACCGACACCGAGCGCGGGCTGACCGACGAGGAGGCCGCCGCCCGGCTGACGCGCTACGGGCCCAACGTGCTGCCCAGCGCGGCCGGGGGCGGGGTGCTCCGCCGCCTGCTGCGGCAGTTCCACAACCCGCTGATCTACGTGCTGGTCGCCGCCGGCGTGGTGACCCTCCTGCTCGCCGAGTACGTCGACTCGGCGGTGATCTTCGGGGTGGTGCTGGTCAACGCCGTCGTCGGCTTCCTCCAGGAGTCCCGGGCCGAGGCGGCGCTGGACGCCCTGCGGGCGATGGTGCGTACCGAGGCGCGGGTGCTGCGCGCCGGCCGGCAGCGTCGGGTGCCGTCGGACGACCTGGTCCCCGGCGACCTCGTGCTGATGGAGGCGGGGGAGAAGGTCCCCGCCGACCTGCGGCTGATCCGCGCCGCCGAGTTGCGGGCCGACGAGTCCGCGCTGACCGGCGAGTCGCTGCCCGTACGCAAGGACGAGGTGGTCGTGCCGGCGGAGACGCCGGTGGCCGACCGCCGCAACCTGCTCTACTCCGGCACCCTGCTCACCGGCGGCACGGCCGTCGGCGTCGCGGTCGCCACCGGCGCGGAGACCGAACTCGGCCGGATCCACCGGCTGGTCGGCGGCGCGCGGGTGCTGGACACGCCGCTGACGGTGAAGCTGGCCCGGTTCAGCCGGCTGCTCACCGTGGCGATCCTGCTCCTGGCCGCGGTGACCTTCGCCGTCGGCGTGGCCCGGGGCCAGAACGCCGGCCAGACGTTCACCGCCGCCGTGGCGCTGGCCGTGGGCGCGATCCCGGAAGGGCTGCCCGCCGCGGTGACCATCACCCTGGCGATCGGGGTGTCCCGGATGGCCCGCCGCCGGGCGGTGATCCGGCGGCTGCCGGCGGTCGAGACGCTGGGCAGCACCACGGTGATCTGCACCGACAAGACCGGCACCCTGACCGAGAACCAGATGACGGTCCAGCTGCTCTGGACCCCGCAGGGCCGCTACCAGGTCAGCGGGGCCGGCTACACCCCGACCGGCGACGTCCGCGACGCCGACGGCGGCCCGGCGCCGACCGGGGAGGCCGGCCCGCTGCGCTGGTCGCTGCTGGCCGGCGTCGGCTGCAACGACGCCCGCCTCGACGAGCAGGACGGCCGGTGGGCGGTGCTGGGCGACCCCACCGAGGGGGCGATGCTGGTGGTGGGCGCCAAGGTCGGGCTGCACGCGCACGAGGTCGCCGCGGAGCTGCCCCGGGTGGACTGCGTCCCGTTCACCTCCGAACGGCAGTTCATGGCGACCCTGCACGACCGGCGCGACGGCGGGCGGATCGTGCTCGTCAAGGGTGCGGTGGAGCGGATCGTCGAGTGGTCCGGCGCGGCGCTGCGCGCCGACGGCTCCACCGGGCCCCTGGACGCCGCCGCCGTGCTGGCCGCCGCCCACGAACTGGCCGCCGAGGGGCTGCGGGTGCTCGCCACGGCGATGCGGCCGGTCGGCCCGACCGACGGGCTCGTGGAGGAGGACCTGGCCGGCGCCCTCGTCTTCACCGGGCTGCACGCGATGCTCGACCCGCCCCGGGCCGCCGCCGCGGCGGCCGTCGCGTCCTGCCACCGCGCGGGGATCGACGTAAAGATGATCACCGGGGACCACCTCGCCACCGCCAGCGCCATCGCCACCCGCCTCGGGCTGCTGCGGGCCGCTCCCGGCCCGCGCGACGTGCTGACCGGCGCCGACCTGGCGGCGCTGCCCGCCGGGGAGCTGCCCGCGGCCGTGCGGCAGGCGTCGGTCTTCGCCCGCGTCTCGCCCGAGCAGAAGCTGCGGCTGGTGGAGGCGTTGCAGGCCGACGGCCAGGTGGTGGCGATGACCGGGGACGGCGTCAACGACGCCCCGGCGCTGCGCCAGGCGAACATCGGCATCGCGATGGGGCGCAGCGGCACGGAGGTGGCCAAGGAGGCCGCCGACATCGTGCTCACCGACGACGACTTCGCCACCATCGAGTCCGCCGTGTCGGAGGGGCGGGGCGTCTTCGCCAACCTGACCAAGTTCATCACCTGGACGCTGCCCACCAACGCGGCCGAGGGCCTGGTCATCCTCGTCGCGATCATGCTCGGTTCGGCGCTGCCGATCCTGCCCAGCCAGATCCTGTGGATCAACATGACCACGGCGGTCCTCCTCGGCCTGACGCTCGCCTTCGAGCCCAGGGAACCCGGGATCATGGACCGGCCGCCCCGCGACCCGGGGCAGCCCCTGCTCACCGCCGCGCTCGTGGTCCGCGTCCTGCTCGTCTCCGCGCTGCTGGTCGTGGGCGCCTGGTGGCTGTTCGAGTGGGAACTGGACGGCGGGGCGAGCCTGGCGCAGGCGCGGACGGCCGCCGTGAACCTCTTCGTCACCGTGATGGCGTTCTACCTGTTCAGCTGCCGGTCGCTGACCCGGTCGCCGTGGCGGCTCGGCCTGTTCAGCAACGGCTGGCTGATCGCCGGGGTGCTGGCGCAGGCCCTCGGCCAGCTCGCCCTGACCTACCTGCCGGTGATGAACGACCTGTTCCGGACGGCGCCGATCGGTGGGCAGGCGTGGCTGCGGATCCTGGGGATCGCCGTCGTCGTCTCCGCCATCGTGGCGCTCGACAAGCGGTTCGGCTGGTTCGGCCGCCGGCTCGGCTGAGTCGCCGGGCCGGCGGCCGCGCCGCCGGGTGGGGAGCTGATCGGCGGGCCGGGGAGCTGAGCCGGCCCGCCGATCAGCCCGTCAGGGAGCCCCTCAGCAGGCTCTTGCCGGAGTGGGCCGTGTTGTTGTCGTACGCCTCGGCGGAAACGTCGACAACCGAGTATGCCCGAAGGTCGACGTTCGGTGGCAACGGCAGCAGCTCGTCCGGTTCGTCGCCGAGCACGCCGACCGAGAACATCTCCATGTTGCGCGGGTTGATGAGCCAGACCTCGTAGTACCCCGTGACGTCCGGGAGATTCGTCACGTGCAGGTGCAGCCTGCCGTTGTCGAACACCCGGGCCTCGCCGTTGGCGTCCGGCGGCGTCGAGCCGTACGCCTTCAGGGGGGCGCTGGCCAGCACCGCCCGCTGCGGGGTCGGCGCCGGTTCCGGCTCGGACGTGTCGACCACGGCGAGCGTGCCGACCACGCCGAGGACGGCGGCGGCCACCGCGGTCCCGGCGGTCACCGCCCAGCGCGACCAGCGGCCGCGCCGGTGCGGCGGCGGCGCCAGGACGGCCCCGCGCCGCTGCGGGCCCGCCGGCGCGTCGTCGGCCCCGCCGCGCCCGCTCCGCTCCACCGCGACGGTGCCCTCCGCGGGGTGCGGCGCGCGGGCCTCGCCGCGGTCGTCCCGCTCCACCGCGTCGGCGCCCTCCGCCGGGTGCGGCGCGCGGGGGCCGGCCAGCGAGGGCAGCGCCTCCGCCGCGCGGATCTCCGCGACGATGCCCTGCCAGACGTGCTCCGGCGGGTCGGGCAGGGCTCCTAGGCCCTGGCTGTCTACGCCGAGGCCGGCCACGTGCCGGAGGGTGCCCAGCTCCGCCCGGCAGGGCTCGCAGGTGTCGAGGTGGGTGCTCTCCCCGGCGTCCGCCGCGCTCTCACCGAGCGCCAGGAAGACCAGCCGGTCGTGGTCCAGGTGCGACACCGTCCACCTCCCATCTGCGTTTCAGACTCGCCATGCCGCGCCGGATGTGACTCTTCACCGTGCCGAGCGGCACCCCGGTCACCGCCGCTATCTGCTGGTGGGTCAGGTCGTCGAAGAACGCCAGCTCCAGCATCCGCCGCTGGTCGTCGGGGAGCCGGGCCAGCTCGTCGGCGACCACCAGCCGGTCGACCACCGTGTCCGGATCCGGGCCGGTCGGCCGGGGCTCCGGCAGCTGCCGGACCGTCTCGACCACCCGGGTCTCCCGGGCCGACGCCCGCAGCCGGTCGACCACCTTGCGCCGGCCGATGCCGAGCAGCCAGCCGACGAGCGACCCCTTGGCCGGGTCGAAGGTGTCCCGCCCCAGCCAGGCGGCGACGAAGGTCGCCTGGGTCACGTCCTCCGCGTCGCTGCGGTTGGCCAGCGTGCTGACCGCCAGGTGGAGCACCGCCCGGCCGTAGCGGTCGTACGCCTCCCGCAGCGCCAGCTCGTCGCCGGCGCGGAAGCGGAGGGCCAGGTCGTCGGGTGGAGCCGGCTCTCGCGACGTCGTCACGGGCCGGCTCGCCGTCCATGGGGCATGCCCGACTGTAGCTCCCACAGCCATCGCCCCACCTTTCCCGTCGGGTGTCCTCGCCTGCTCTTCGCTCGGCGGGCGCCGCCCGGATGCGGAACCGGCGAGGGAAAAGAAAGTTCCTCCGGCCGCATCCGGCGGCGGCGAACCCGGCGTAACCCGTTCTGCACACCGTTCCTGACGAACCAGCACCAATCACCAGGAGGCAGACATGGAGCTCTCGTACTTCCGCCGGGTCGCCGCGGGTGGCGCGGTCGCCGCGCTCACGTTCGCCGGAGTCGGCGCCCTCACCGCCACCCCCGCGTACGCCGCCACGTCCAAGGTCTCCGTCGTGCACGGCATCCCGGACACCCCGGTCGACGTGTACGTCAACGGCGAGAAGACGCTGGAGAACTTCAAGCCCGGCGACGTGGCCGGCCCGCTCGACCTGGAGGAGGGCGCGTACGACATCGCCCTGACCAAGCCCGGCGAGCCGGTCGCCCAGGCGATCCTCACCGTGGCCGACGCCGCCGTGCCGGGCGGCGCGAACGTCAGCATCGCCGCGCACCTGGACGCCGGCGGCAAGCCGAAGATCACGCCGTTCGTCAACGACACCACCAAGGTCGACGCCGGCAAGGCCCGGCTGATCGTCCGGCACACCGCGGCCGCCCCGGCGGTCGACGTGCGCGCCGGCGGCACCCCCGTCTTCGAGGACCTGACCAACCCGAACGAGGCCAAGGGCGACGTCGACGCCGGCACCGTCAAGGCGGACGTGGTGCTCGCCGGCACCGGCACCGTGGCGATCGGCCCGGCGGACCTCGACCTGCGGGAGGGTACCGCCACCATCGTCTACGCGATCGGTTCGGCGGAGGCCGACAACCTCGGCATCGTGGCCCAGACCGTCACCGGCCTGCACTCGGCCCCGGCCGGCGTGCCCAGCGGCGACGGCGGCCAGGCCGGCACGGGCGTGGACACCTGGTGGTACGTGCTGACCGGCGCCGGCGCGCTGCTGCTGGTCGGCGGCGGGGTGCGGGCCGCCACCGCCCGGACCGGCCGCCGGTGACGGTGCGCAACCGCGGGGCGCTGGCGGCGATGGCCGCCGGCGTCGCCGCGCTCACCGTCGCCACCGTGGTCGCCTGCGGCTCCCAGCCGGCCGAGGACGTCGGCGCCGACGAGGCGGCCGCGCTCGCAAGCGCCACGCCGGCCCCGTCGGTCACCGCCGGCGACGCCGCCGGGGTCCCGGTCACCGCGGGGAAACCGCCCGCCGGCACGAAGACCGTCCCGCCGGTACGGCTGGAGATCCCCACGATCGACGTCACCGCCACCGTGAACGCCGTCGGCGTCAACGAGCGCACGGACGAGTTCGAGGTGCCGCCCAGCGTCGACCGGATCGGCTGGTACCGGTACGGGCCGGGCCTGGAGGCCGACGCCGGCTCGGTGGTCGTCGCCGGCCACGTGGACAGCGCCACCCAGGGCAGGGGCGCCTTCTACCGGCTGCGCGAGCTCGACGAGGGCGACACCCTCACCGCCACCGGCAGCGACGGCAGGGCCCGGCGGTACCGGGTCGTCGCCCGCGAGGAGTACGACAAGTCCAGGATCCCGCTGGAGCGGTACTTCGCCCGCGACGGCAAGCCGCGACTGACCCTGATCACCTGCGGCGGGCCGTTCGACGCGAAGGCCCGCAGGTACCGCGACAACATCGTCGTGACGGCGGTGCCCGCCTGACCGACCGGTGCCCGCCGGGCTGCGCCAGCCCGGCTGGGCCCGGGCGGGCCGCGCCCACCGGATCCGGAGCCCCGGCCGGCCCGTGCGTCGGTGGGGCGCCGGGTCCGGTTCCGGCGCCCGGGGTCGTGACAGGGCCCTCCGGCATCCGGCCCGCCACGATCCGCCCGTAGGCTGAGTGGTGATGGCTTACCTGGATCACGCGGCGACGACTCCGATGCTCGACGAGGCACTGGAGGCGTACGTGGCCGCCGCCCGCGAGGTCGGCAACCCGTCCTCCCTGCACGCCGCCGGCCGCCGTGCCCGGCGGCGGGTGGAGGAGTCGCGGGAGCGGGTTGCCGCCGCGCTGGGCGCCCGGCCCTCCGAGGTGGTCTTCACCGGTGGCGGGACCGAGAGCGACAACCTCGCGGTCAAGGGCATCTTCTGGGCCCGGCGCGGGGCCGACGCGCAGCGGGACCGGGTGGTCTCCAGCGCCGTCGAACACCACGCGGTGCTCGACGCCGTGGACTGGCTGGTCGACCACGAGGGCGCCCGGGTGGGCTGGCTCCCGGTGGACGCCGCCGGCCGCCTCAGCCCCGACGAGCTGCGCGCCGAGCTGGCCGCCCACGGCGACCGCGTCGCGGTGGTGACCGCGATGTGGGCCAACAACGAGGTGGGCACGGTGCAGCCGGTCGCGGAGCTGGCCGCCGTCGCCGCCGAGCACGGGGTACCGTTCCACACCGACGCGATCCAGGCGGTCGGGCAGGTCCCGGTCGACTTCGCCGCGAGCGGCGTCGCCGCGCTGACCGTGACCGGGCACAAGCTCGGCGGGCCGGCCGGGGTGGGCGCGCTGGTGCTCGCCCGCGACGTGCCGGCCACCCCGCTGCTGCACGGCGGCGGCCAGGAACGCGACGTACGCTCGGGCACCCTCGACACGGCCGGCATCGTCGCCTTCGCCGTCGCCGTGGAGGCGGCGGTCAAGGGCCAACAGGAGTACGCGGCCCGGATCGCCGCGCTCCGCGACGACCTGGTGGAGCGGGTCCGGCACGCGGTGCCCGAGGTGATCTTCAACGGCGACCCGACCGACCGGCTGCCGGGCAACGCGCACTTCTCCTTCCCCGGCTGCGAGGGCGACGCCCTGCTGCTCCTGCTCGACGCCCAGGGCATCGCCTGCTCGACCGGTTCGGCCTGCTCCGCCGGGGTGGCCCAGCCGTCACACGTGCTGCTGGCGATGGGCGCCGACGACGACCGCGCCCGCTCCTCGCTGCGCTTCACCCTCGGCCACACCAGTACCCCCGCCGACGTCGACGCCCTCATCGCGGCCCTCCCCGCCACCGTCGAACGCGCCCGCCGCGCCGCCGCCCTCCGCACCCCCCGCTGACCCCCCCTCCCGCCCCCCCGCGCCCACCCCCGCCTCCCCCGCGACGGCGATCTTGCACTTTCGGCCCTCGGATCGCGTCATTTGCACCTTTCGTCGGGGCAGAAAGTGCAAGATCGCCGCGTTGGGACGCGCCGGGGACGCGTTGGGGGCGCGCGGGGCGCGCGGGGCGGGCGGGGCGCGCGGGCCGCGCGGGAGCGCGCGTTGGGGCGGCGGGGGTGCGACGAGGCGGGGCGGAGGGGTGGGGGTGGGCGGGGGAGGTCGGGTGGGTGGGGGCGGGGATAGGCTCGGTGGGGTGAAGGGAGTGGGCCGGTGAGGGTGTTGGCGGCGATGTCGGGCGGGGTCGACTCGGCGGTCGCGGCGGCGCGGGCCGTGGCGGCGGGGCACGACGTGACCGGCGTGCACCTGGCGCTGGCGCGCAATCCGCAGACGTACCGCACCGGGGCGCGTGGCTGCTGCACGCTGGAGGACTCCCGCGACGCGCGCCGGGCCGCCGACGTCATCGGCATCCCGTTCTACGTCTGGGACATGGCCGACCGCTTCCACGAGGACGTGGTGGACGACTTCGTCGCCGAGTACGCGGCGGGCCGTACGCCGAATCCCTGCCTGCGCTGCAACGAGAAGATCAAGTTTGCCGCGGTGCTGGACCGGGCCGTGGCCCTGGGCTTCGACGCCGTGGTCACCGGCCACCACGCCCGGCTCGGCGCCGACGGGCTGCTGCGCCGCAGCGTCGACGAGGCCAAGGACCAGTCGTACGTGCTCGCGGTCCTCACCCGCGAGCAGTTGGACCGGTCGATGTTCCCGCTCGGTGACTCGACGAAGGCGCAGGTTCGCGAGGAGGCCGCCCGGCGGGGGCTGGCGGTGGCCGACAAGCCCGACTCGCACGACATCTGCTTCATCGCCGACGGCGACACGCGCGGCTTCCTCGCCCAGCGGCTCGGCGAGGCCCCCGGCCAGGTGGTGGACGCGACCACCGGGGCCGTGGTGGGCAGCCACACCGGGGCGTACGCGTACACGGTCGGGCAGCGGCGCGGCCTGCACCTGGACCGCCCGGCGCCGGACGGCCGCCCCCGGTACGTGCTCTCGATCACGCCGAAGACCAACACGGTGACGGTCGGTCCGGCCGAGGCGCTGGAGGTTTCCCGGGTGCGCGCCGAGCGTCCGGTGTGGACGGGCGGTCCACGCCCGGACGGGCCGGTGGAGTGCGAGGTGCAGTTGCGCGCGCACGGCGACGTGGTGCCGGCGACCGTCGAGCTGACCGCCGACGGTCTCCGCGCGGAGCTGCGCCGCCCGGTGCGCGGCGTCGCCGCCGGTCAGGCGATCGTCGCCTACCGGCCCGACCCGAACGGCGGCGTCGTGCTGGGCTCCGCCACGATTGCCGGCTGAGCGTTCCGGCCGCCGGGGCGGTGGCGTCGTGCTGGGCTCCGCCACGATCGCCGGCTGAGCGTTCCGGGCGCCCGGGGGCCGGTTAGTCTTCGGCCGTGACAGATCAGGCGTGGCCCTGGCCGGCCGGCGCGGCGACCGGCGTCGGTTCCCTGCCCGGCACCGACATCGCGGAGGCGCAGCGGATCGTCCTCGGCGAGCTTCCCGCGTTGCCCCACCTGCCGGAGCTGCCCGCCCGTGGCCCCGGCGCGGACCTGATCGGCCGCACCGGCGGCCTGCTGGTCGAGCTGCCGGTGGAGCTGTACGCCGCCCGGTGGCGGATCGCGCCGCGCCCCGGGCGGGACCTGCGCCGCGCCCGTGACCTGATGGAACGCGACCTCGACCAGCTCGCCGAGCAGGCCGAGGAGTACGCGGGGCCGGTCAAGGTCCAGGCCGGCGGCCCGCTCACCCTGGCCGCGTCCCTGGAGCTGCCGATCGGGGGTCGGATGCTGCGCGATCCCGGCGCGGTGCGGGACCTCACCGGCTCACTCGCGGAGGGGCTGCGCGGGCACGTGGCGGCGGTCGCCAGGCGGCTGCCCCGCGCCACCGTGCTGCTCCAGCTCGACGAGCCGTCGCTGCCGGCGGTCCTCGCCGGGCGGGTGCCCACCGAGAGCGGGCTCGGCGCGTACCGGGCGATGGAGGCGGGCACGGCGGCCTCGCTGCTGCGCACGGTCGTCGAGGCGGCCGGGGCGCCCGTCGTGGTGCACTGCTGCGCGCCGGACGTGCCGGTGGAGCTGATCCGGTCGACCGGCGCCGCCGGCGTGGCCCTGGACCTCGACCTCGTCACCGACCTGGACCCGCTGGGCGAGGCGATCGACGCCGGGCTCGGCCTGCTGGCCGGCGCCGCCCCGACCCGCCCGCCGGCCCCGGGGCGCGCGCCCACCTCCGCGCAGGTCGCCGACCGGGTACGCCGGCTCTGGGACCGCCTCGGCTTCCCGCGCCGACAACTGGCCGGGCAGGTCGTGGTCACCCCGGCCTGCGGCCTCGCCGGCGCCACCCCGCAGTACGCCCGAGCGGTGCTCGCCGCCTGCCGGGACGCCGGGCGGCGGCTCGCCGAGGACTGAGGTTTCCCGTCGTACGGGCGGGGCAGGATGACCGGCATGATTGGAAAGTTGCGCAGCGTGGTCATCGACTGCCCCGACCCCCGGGCACTTGCCGGCTTCTACTCGGAGCTGCTGGGCCTGCCCCTCGATCCCGAGGCCAGCGACGACGACTGGGTGGTGATCGCGGGCTCCGGGCACCGGCTCGCCTTTCAGCGGGCGCTCGACCTGCGCCCGCCGTCCTGGCCCGACCCGGCGCGCCCGCAGCAGTTCCACCTCGACGTGCAGGTCGAGGACGTGGAGGAGGCCGAGAAGCGGGTGCTGGCGCTCGGCGCCCGGCGGCTGCCCGGCCAGGGCGACGGCTTCCGGGTCTACGCCGACCCCGCCGGTCATCCGTTCTGCCTGGTGTTCTTCGACTGAGCCACCACGGTGGTGCGGGTTGCGGCCGGGGTCTGTCTGGTCTTCTTCGGCTGACCCGCCGCCTGGTGCGGGTTGCGGCCGGGCGGCATGATCGCGGGAATGATCGACACCTCGCTCCGGCGGGCCGCCGGCTCCCTCTTCGGCCTCGCCTACGGTGACGCGCTGGGCAAGCCGACCGAGTTCCTGACCGTCGCCGAGATCGTCCGCCGCTACGGTCCGGCCGGGCCGCGCGAGCTCGCCGGCGACCCGGCACTGGTGACCGACGACACCCAGATGGCCCTGGCGGTCGGCTGGGCGCTGCACGACGCCCCGGCGCCCACCCCCGAGGCCGTCGAGCCGCTGCTGCGGCGACGCTTCCTCGACTGGGCGGCCAGCCCGGAGAACAACCGGGCGCCGGGGATGACCTGCCTGCGCGCCTGCGCGGAACTCGGGCGGGGCGTCCGCTGGCAGGACGCGACGGTCGCCGGGTCCAAGGGCTGCGGGGCCAACATGCGGGTCACCCCCGTCGGCCTGGTCGACGTGGACCTGGACACGCTCGCCGGGCTGGCCCAGCTCCAGGCGGGGCTCACCCACGGGCACCCGACCGGCCTGGCGGCCAGCGAGCTGACCGCGTACGCAGTGCGGCTGCTGCGCGACGGCGCGCCGCCGGCGCAGCTGCCGCGGCTGCTCACGGACCGGGCGCGCGGCCAGCGGCGGGTCTACCGCGCCGACTGGCTCGGCGACCTCTGGCGGCGCCCGGGGGTGGACACGCCGCAGGACTTCATCGCCCGTGGCTGGGACGAGTGCCTGGCGGTCCTCGGCCGCCTCGACGCCGCGCTCGCCGGCCCCGACGACGGCGGCGACCCGTGCCGGCACACGGGTGAGGGCTGGATCGCCGAGGAGGCGCTGGCCACCGCCCTGTTCTGCGCGATCCGGCACGCCGACGACCCGGTCGCCGCGCTGGCCCGGGGCGCCACCACCGCCGGCGACTCCGACTCGATCGCCGCGCTGGCCGGCGCGTTCGTCGGCGCGGCCCTGGGGATGCCGGCCTGGCCCGCCGCCTGGTCGGCCCGCATCGAGTACGCCGACCAGCTCGACGCCCTCGCCCGCGCCTGGGACTGACCGGCCGCCCCGGCGCGTGGCGCCCCGGGGCGAGGTCCCGGCGCGCGGCGCCCCGGGGCGGGTCAGGCGCCGGGAAGGTGGGGCAGCCGGCGCACGCGCCGCCACAGGGCGGGGTCGCAGGCGCCGGCGCGGCGGGCGAAGCCGGCCAGCGGGACGTGGACCGGCTCGGCCAGGTCGACGAAGCTGTCGTGGTCGGCGTCCGGGTCCCACTCCCGGGTCGGGATGCGTACGTGGTCGTCCCGGGCGCTCTTGTCCTGGCTCGTGATCTTGAGGACGTCGGCGCCCCGCGCGTCGGCCCGCAGCACCAGGCAGGGCCGCACCTTCGAGCCGGTGCCGTCGGCGTACGGGACGTCGGCCCACCAGACGTCGCCCGGGCGCGGGGCGTCGGCGGGCGCCCGGTCGGCCGTACGCGGCCGGGGCGGCGCCGAGGAGCGGCCGGGTCCGCCCCGGGACGTCGGGCGACGGTCCGGGCGGGTGCGCGGTCGCTCCGTCCGGCGCGGGGCGCCGCCACGGGCACCGCGTCGCCACTCGCTCCACGCCCAGCCCGCCGCGACGGCCAGCACGACCGCCGCCGCCCAGAGCAGCCATTCGGGCATCCGTACCCCCCGTCTCGACAGTCGGTGCGACGCGGACGCCGCAGGTCCGCACGGCGCGGCGGGCCGTCCCGCCGTCCGGCGATCCTCGCACGTCGGGGGCCGGGTCGCCGCTCGGGCGCGGCGGGTGGCCGACGGATTGTCCGACCGGCCCGATACGGTGCCGGGGTAGCGGAATCACGGGAGGTCGCACGGTGTCCGAGGAACCCACCCCTCAGCAGGTCACTCCGGCGCAGGAGGCGGCGGCCGGCGCCGAGCCGACCCCGGAGGCGCGGGAGCGGCACGCCACGCTCAGCCAGGAGCTGACGGAGCACCAGTACCGCTACTACGTGCTCGACGCGCCGACCATCTCCGACGCCGAGTTCGACCGCCAGTTGCGGGAGCTGGAGGCGCTGGAGGAGCAGTTCCCGGGGCTGCGCACCCCCGAGTCGCCGACCCAGCGGGTCGGCGGCACCTTCTCCACCGACTTCACCCCGGTCACCCACGCCGAGCGGATGTTCTCGCTCGACAACGCCTTCGCCGACGAGGAGCTGGCGGCCTGGGCCGAGCGGGTCGAACGCGACGCGGGCGGGCCGGCGCCCTACCTCTGCGAGCTGAAGGTCGACGGGCTGGCCATCAACCTCACCTACGAGCGCGGGCGGCTGGTCCGGGCCGCGACCCGGGGCGACGGCCGCACCGGCGAGGACGTCACCGCCAACGTGCGCAGCATCCGCGACGTGCCGGCGCGGCTGACCCCGTCGGTCGAGTTCCCCGACGTGCCGGAGCTCGTCGAGGTCCGGGGCGAGATCTACTTCCCGGTGGCCGCCTTCGCCGACCTCAACGCGGGGCTGGTCGAGCAGGGCAAGGCCCCGTTCGCCAATCCGCGCAACGCCGCCGCCGGAAGCCTGCGCCAGAAGGATCCGCGGATCACCGCGTCCCGCCCGCTGCGCCTGGTGGTGCACGGCATCGGCGCCCGCCGCGGCTTCCAGCCGACCGCCCAGTCGGAGTCGTACGCGGCCCTGAAGTCGTGGGGGCTGCCGACCAGCGACCGCTGGCGGGTCGTGCCCGACCTGGCCGGCGTCGCGGAATACATCGCCTACTACGCCGAGCACCGGCACGACGTCGAGCACGAGATCGACGGCGTGGTGGTCAAGGTGGACCCGGTCGCCATCCAGGGCCGGCTCGGCTCGACCAGCCGGGCGCCGCGCTGGGCGATCGCCTTCAAATACCCGCCGGAGGAGGTGACCACCAAGCTGCTCGACATCGACGTCGAGGTGGGGCGCACGGGCCGGGTCACCCCCCGGGCCCTGCTCGAGCCGGTGAAGGTGGCCGGCTCCACCGTCGCGTACGCCACCCTGCACAACGCCCGGGAGGTCGAGCGCAAGGGCGTGTTGATCGGCGACACGGTGGTGCTGCGCAAGGCCGGCGACGTGATCCCGGAGGTGCTCGGCCCGGTGGTCGACCTGCGCCCCGCCGACGCCCGGCCGTTCGTCATGCCCACCACCTGCCCGGCCTGCGGCTCGCCGTTGGCGCCGGCCAAGGAGGGCGACGTCGACATCCGCTGCCCCAACTCCCGCACCTGCCCGGGCCAGCTGCGGGAGCGGGTCTTCCACCTCGCGAGCCGCAAGGTGTTCGACATCGAGGCGCTCGGCTACAAGAGCGCCGCCGCGCTGCTCGACGGCCAGATCATCACCGACGAGGGCGACCTGTTCGCCCTCGACGCCGAGCAGCTCGCCCGGTCGCCGTTCTTCGTCAACAAGGACGGCAGCCTCGGCAGCAACGCGGCCAAGCTGCTCGACAACCTCGCCGTGGCCAAGGAGCGCGACCTGTGGCGGGTGCTGGCGGGGCTCTCCATCCGGCACGTCGGGCCGACCGCCGCGCGGGCGCTCGCCCGGCACTTCCGCTCCGTCGAGGCGATCGAGCGGGCCAGCGAGGAGGAGCTCGCCTCGGTCGACGGCGTGGGCCCGACCATCGCGGCGAGCATCCGGGAGTGGTTCGCCGTCGACTGGCACCGCGAGGTGGTCCGCAAGTGGGCCGAGGCCGGCGTACGGATGGCCGAGGAAGCGGCCGACGAGGGGCAGCGCCCGCTGGAGGGGGTCACCGTGGTGGTGACCGGGACGCTCGCCGGGTTCAGCCGCGACCAGGCCGCCGAGGAGATCCAGAGCCGGGGCGGCAAGGTGAGCGGCTCGGTCTCCAAGAAGACGTCCTTCGTCGTGGTGGGCGACAACCCCGGCTCGAAGGCCGACAAGGCGGCCAGCCTCAAGGTTCCCGTCCTCGACGAGGAGGGATTCCGGGTGCTGCTGGGCGCGGGCCCGGACGCGGCCCGCGAGGTCGCCCGCACCGAGTCCTGACGACGCGCGGCCGGGTGGTCCGGATACCAACTTAATTACGACTACGACCGATTCGCGACTGTCGTGTCGGGCATTGCGCCATCGAGGGCGTTTCATTGACGGCACGGCGTGCAGCGGGTCACGCCCTCGTGGACAGAGCCCTCGGGAGGTGTGATGGAGGCCGCCGACCTGCGAAACTCCGTTCCGCCCGGCCGGGGGCGTCCCTTCTTCGTGTTCGTCTGGTCGGTGGTCGCGCTGGCCGTGCTGGTCTGCGTACGCCCGCTGCTCGCCCTCCCGGACGGGTTGCCGGAGCTGCCGGCGGCGTTCTGGGTGATGGCGGCCCTCGCGGTCGGCTGCGACGCGCGCCCGTTCGTGCCGCCCGGTCGCCGGCAGACGTCGGCGGTCTTCCCGTCCACCTGCTTCACCTTCGCGATCCTGCTCGGCTGGGGGCTCGGCCCGGCCGTCGCCGTGCAGGCCGTGGCCGTCGTCGTCTCCGGCTGGCGGATGGGGCACGCCCCGTGGCGGACGGCCTTCAACGCGGGCCAGTACGCGTGCGCCCTGGCCGCCGCGCAGGCGGTCACCTGGTTCGGGCCCGGCGGCATCTTCGACGGCGGCATGCTGCGCTGGACGGACGTGGCGGCGGTGGGGGGCGCGGCGGTGGCCTGGTTCGCCGTCAACTACGCGCTGGTCAGCGCGGCCGTCCGGCTGCGCTTCGGCGACCGCTGGTGGCCCAGCCTGCGGCAGGGGCTGGGCTTCGAGCTGCTCTCCACCGGCTCCCTGCTGCTGCTCGCCCCGGTGCTGGTAGCCGCGGCGCGGGCCAGCGCGGCGCTGATCCCGCTGGTGCTGGTGCCGCTGTTCGCCGTCTACCGGATGGCCCGGCTCAGCGTGGAGCAACAGCAGCTCGCCTCCCTCGACCCGCTCACCGGCCTGCCCAACCGCAAGGCGCTGCTGGCCGAGGTCGGCGAGCAGGTGCACCTGCACGCCGAACGGGCGGCCCGCGGCGAGCCGGGCGCCCACCTGGCGCTGCTCCTGATCGACCTCGACCGGTTCAAGAACGTCAACGACGCCCTCGGGCACGCGGTGGGCGACCGGCTGCTGGTCGAGGTGAGCGCCCGGCTGACCACGGTGGTTCCGGACGACATGGTGGCGCGGCTGGGCGGCGACGAGTTCGCCATCGTGATGACCGGGCTGACGGACGCCGGCGAGGCCCGGGACCTCGCCGACCGGGTGGTCCGCGCCCTGGCCGAGCCGGTGTCCCTGGACGGGTTGCCGCTCGACGTGGGCGGATCCATCGGCGTCGCGATCTTCCCCGAGCACGGCGAGGACTTCGCGACCCTGATGCGTCACGCCGACGTGGCGATGTACGACGCCAAGCACCGCAACGACACCGTGGCGGTCTACGCCGCCGAGTCCGACCACAACTCGGCCGAGCGGCTCGGCCTCCTCGCGGATCTGCGCCGGGTCCTGGAGCCCGGCCGCCCGGCCGGCGCGCGGCCGGCGTCGCCGCCCGGGCTCCCGCCGGACGACGCCGCGCGGGCGGGGCTCCCGCCGGACGACGCCGTACCGGCCGGGCTGGCGGCGGGGGACGCCGCGCGGGTGGGGCTCCCGGAGGGCGACGCCGTGCCGGCAGCGGCCACGGCGGCGGTGGGCGCGCGGGGCGGGGACGGCGCCGAGCTTCGGGCCGATCCGGCGGGACTGCGCCCCGACGCCGGCTCGGGCCGGTGGCGGTTGCGCCGCCGCCGGCAGCGGACCGAGCCGCCGCACGGCGACGAGCTGATCAACCAGATCGTCACCGCCGCCGACCCGATCCGCCGCCGGACCGCGTTCGGCGAGGGCGGCCCGGACCGGGGCGACGGTCCCGGCCGCCGCGAGCGGGGCGCGCGCCCCGGCGGGGAGAACGGCACCGGCGTACGCCGGCAGGGCACGCCGGGCGACCGCGAGCCGGCGGGTCGGCGGGGGGCCCGGCAGGATGCCGGGCGGCGGCGGGGCGCGGACCCCGGGCCCGCCCGGGGCCGCGACGCGGAGCCGGACCCGGCCGCCGACGCGGGCGAGATCACCATGTACTACCAGCCGCAGGTCGCCATCGCGACGGGTGAGGTGGTCGGCGTGGAGGCGCTGCTGCGCTGGCGGCATCCGCGCCGGGGGATGGTCGACCCGGAGGAGCTGATCCGGGTCGCCGAGCAGAGCGCGGTGATGCGGCTGCTGACCCGCCGGGTGGTGGACGACGTGGTGGAGCAGCTCGCCACGTGGTCGGCCGCCGGGATCGGCCTGCCGGCGGCGCTCAACGTCAGCGTGCGGGACCTGCACACCGGCGAGATCGCCGACCAGATCGCCGACCGGCTCGCCCGGTACGGCGTGCCGCCGCAGCGGCTGCAGCTGGAGATCACCGAGGGCGCCCTGATGGCCGACCCCCGGCGGGTGCTGGCCACCATCACCCGACTGCACCGCATCGGCGTGGGCATCGCGCTGGACGACTTCGGCACCGGGTACTCCTCCCTGCAGCACCTGCGGCGGCTGCCGCTGTCGGAGGTGAAGGTGGACCGCTCCTTCGTGCTGGGCATGGCGGAGGACGCCGACGACGCGGCCATCGTGCAGTCGACGATCGGGCTGGCCAAGGCGCTCGGGCTGCGCGTGGTCGCCGAGGGCGTGGAGGACGAGCGCACCTGGCGGATGCTGTACGCGGCCGGCTGCGACGCCGCGCAGGGCTGGTTCTACGCCCGCCCGATGCCGGCCGGGGAACTCGTCGCCTGGCTGGCCCGCTACCGCCCGGTCCGCCCCACCCCCGCCCCGGACGCCGAGATCCCCCGCCGGCACGCCCGCTGAGCCGCGCCATCCCGCCGGGCGCCCGCTGGGCGGGACCACAGGGCGGCACGCCCGCTGAGCCGCGCCACCCCGCCGGGCCCCGAATAGCACCCCTCTGAACACCCCTCACACCGCCAAAAAACTGGTTTTGCGTCATC
>NZ_JBSGDY010000102.1:0-22244 GCF_053602615.1 Micromonospora sp. NPDC004336 | reverse complement strand
CGGCGCGGCGCTCGGCTGGCTGGACAGCCGCTGGCGTCGCCGCGCCCCGACGGAGCCGGTCGACGCCGGGCGCGACGGAAGTCAGGCGGACCAGTCGGGAAGGGGCTCGCGGGCGGCCAGCCAGTCGGCCGGCACCCCGCCCGGGACGCCGACCCCGGTGTGAGCGGCCACCACCGACCCGACGATCGCGGCGGTGGTGTCCACGTCCCCGCCCGCCTCGACGCAGGCGCGGATCGCCGAGGGGTAGTCGTCCAGGTGCACGGCGGCCACCCAGCAGGTGAAGGCGACGGTGTCCTGGGCGGTCACCCGGGATCCGTTGCCGAGCACGTCGGCCGCCTCGCGCGGCGGCCGGCCCAGCAGATCGGCCGCCCGGCGTACGCCCCGGTGCACCTCGCCGGCCGGGTCCAGCGCGGCGGCCACTCCCGCCAGCAGCCGCTCGGGAGCGGGCCGGTGGCCGTCCAGGCGGGCGCGGGCGGCCAGCGACGCGGCCACCGCCACCGCCACCGCGCCGGCGACGCCCTCCGGGTGCGCGTGGGTCACCTCGGCCGACGCCCGGGCCTGCGCCGCCGCCCGGGTGGTGGAGTCGGCGAACCACGCGCCCAGCGGGCCGACCCGCATCGCCGCGCCGTTGCCGCAGGAGCCCTGGCCGTCGAACGCCGACGCCGCCGCCACCGGCCACGGCGTGCCGCTGCGGATCAGTTCCAGCAGTTCCACCGCGCCGGCGCCGTAGCGTCGCGCCGGGTCGTAGTGCGCGGCGAACGAGGCCGCCAGGGCGTCCCGGTCGATCCGCCCGGTATCGGCGAGCACGGCCAGGACGGAACAGGCCATCTCGGTGTCGTCGCTCCACCGCCACGGGCCCGGGGGTGGCGTGTCCCGCCAGCGCGCGGCGGAACGGCCGGGGACGAAGAACTGCGCGCCGAGCGCGTCGCCGACCGACAGGCCGGCGAGTGAGTCCCGGGCGAGCGCGAGGCGGGTGTCAGGAAAGAGCGTGAAGGACATCGTTGGACCAGCTTGCCGGGTTTCCAGGTGCGCCGCAACGCGATCAACTTGCCACGCCGAGTACCGTCTTGGCGTGGCCACCGTGCTCCTGGTCGAAGACGATCACGTCGTACGCGGCGCGATGCTGCGATCCCTCGCCGACCGGGGGCACGCCGTGCACGCCGTCGGCACGGCGCTGGACGCGCTGCGCCGGGTGGCTGCCGAGACCCCCGACCTCGTGGTGCTCGATCTCGGGCTGCCCGACCTCGACGGCTCGGACGCGCTGCGCATGCTGCGCGGCATCACCGACGTGCCAATCATCATCGCCACCGCCCGCGACGACGAGCAGTCGGTGGTACGGCTGCTGCGCGCCGGGGCCGACGACTACATGGTCAAGCCGTTCACCGGCGCCCACCTCGACGCCCGCATCACCACCGTGCTGCGCCGGGCCGGACGCGCCAGCCGGACGGTGCAGCCGGCCGTGCACAGCGTCGGCGGGCTGCGGGTGGACGTCGGCGAGCGCAGCGCCCACCTCGACGGCGAGCCGCTGGCGCTGACCCGCAAGGAATTCGACCTGCTGGCCTATCTCGCCGCACGTCCGGGCCGGGTAGTGTCCCGCCGGGAGCTTCTGGAGGAGGTATGGCGGCAGCCATCGGTCGGCGAGGACCAGACCATCGACGTTCACCTGTACTGGCTGCGCCGCAAAATGGGCGAGTCCGCGGCGAAGCCGCGCTACCTGCGCACCGTGCGGGGGGTCGGTTTCAGGCTGGTGGCGCCCGACTGAGGGTGTCGCTGGCCCTCCTCACGGCCGGCATGTGCGCCCTGGTCGCGCTCGCCTTCCTCGTTCCGCTCGCCGCCGGTCTCGGCGACCGGGCCCGCGAGGAGGCGCTGGCGGACGCCGCCCGGCGCAGCGCCCTGGTGACCGGCGCGCTCGCGGTCAGCACCGAGCCCGAGGTGGTGCAGCGCGCCGTGGCCGCCACCGGCGACGACCCGGACACCAGGCCCCTGGTGCACGGCTTGGCGGCGGAGGCGCCCGGGGCCCGGGCGGGCGCGGCGGACCTGGAGCGGGCGCGGGCCGAGCGCCGCTCGGTGGTCGTCGACGTCGACGGCGGGGTGCTCCGGCTCGACCCGGTGGTGCTCGGCGACCGGACGGCCGTGGTCGAGGTCTTCGTGCCCGAGTCGGCGCTCGACGGGGGCGCCGGCGGCCGGTGGCTGCTGCTGCTCGGGGTGGCCGCCGCCCTGGTGGGCGCGGCGGTGCTGGTGGTCGACCGGGTCGCCGCCCGCGCGGTCGACGCGGCCCGGGGGCTGGTCCGGGCGGCGCTCGCGGTCGGCGACGGCGACCTGGCCGTACGCGTAGAGCCCAGCGGCCCGCGCGAGCTGGCCGAGGCCGGTCACGCCTTCAACCGGATGGCCGACCGGCTGGTGGCGGCCCGCACCGACGAGCGCGAGCTGGTCGCCGACCTGTCGCACCGGCTGCGCACGCCGTTGACGGTGCTGCGGCTGGACGCCGAGGCGCTGGAGCCCGACGACACCAGCGTCGGCTCGTTCAGCGAGGCGGAGCTGGACCGGCGGCGCGGCATCCGGCGGATCCGGCAGGCGATCGTCACCCTGGAGGGCGAGATCGACGTGCTGATCAAGACCACCCGCAAGGCGGTGGCGCACGAGGCCGGGCCGGCGATGTGCGACGTCAGCGAGGTGGTCCGCGACCGGATGGTGTTCTGGGCGGCGCTGGCCGGCGACCAGAACCGCCCGCACCGGGTGACCGGCGCCCAGCTGCGCATCCCCGCGCCGGTGCCCCGGGCCGAGCTGGCCGCCGCGCTGGACGCGGTGATCGGCAACGTCTTCCGCTACACGCCGCAGGGCACCGCGTTCGAGGTGGCGGTCTCCCGGCGCGACGGCTACGTGGCCATCCGCATCGACGACGCCGGGCCGGGGATCGCCAACCCCGACCGGGCGCTGCGCCGGGGCGCCAGCGACCAGGGCTCGACCGGGCTGGGGCTGGACATCGCCAAGCGGGTGGCGTTGCAGGCCAACGGCTCGGTGAGCATCGACCGGGCCCGGCTGGGCGGGGCGAGCGTCGTGATGCTGCTCGCGGATCCCGAGGCGACGCCCCGACAGGTCAGCCGCTTCGGTCTGGTCGGCCGGGCTGTGGGCAGACGCAAGTCTTCCTTAGATCCGGATTAACCCCGGCGCCCGGCGCCGCGCGGGCTGCCAGGATCGGTAGTCGAACCCATCAGTTCCACCGGTCACTGCCCAGTGCACCCACCGGCCGGTGGAGCCACGCGCGCGGCGGGAGAAACGGTCCCCCCACACCTGCTCCCGCCGCGCGCCACTCTCCTCCCACCCGAACGGACGACCGCCCGAGCCTTCGCGGCGGCGGGCCGCCGGGCGTTCCCGGTCAGCGGGTGGCGGCCGCCAGGTGGGCGTCGATCTCGGCGGTGATCCGCTGCTTGCCCGCCGGGTCCAGGAACGAGGCGGTCACCGCGTCGCGGGCCAGCGCCGCCAGCCCCGCCGGGCCGGCGTCGAGCAGCCGCGCCGCGACCGCGTACTCCTCGTTGAGGGTAGTGCCGAACATCGGCGGGTCGTCGGAGTTGATGGTGACCAGCAGCCCGGCGTCGACGAGCTGCCGCAGCGGGTGCTCCTCGATCGTGGCGACCGCCCGGGTGCGCACGTTGGAGGTCGGGCAGACCTCCATGCCGATGCGGTGCTCGGCCAGGTGGGCCAGCAGCTCCGGATCCCGGGCGGCGGAGATGCCGTGCCCGATCCGCTCCGCGCCGAGTTCACGCAGCGCGTCCCAGACGGTCTCGGGGCCGGTGGTCTCGCCGGCGTGCGGCACCGAGCGCAGCCCCGCCGCCCGCGCCCGGTCGAAGTACGGCTTGAACTGCGGCCGGGGCACGCCGATCTCCGGGCCGCCGAGGCCGAAGCTGATCAGACCGTCCGGGCGCTCCTCCAGCGAGATCCGCAGGGTCTCCTCGGCCGCCTGCAGGCCGGCCTCGCCGGGGATGTCGAAGCACCAGCGCAGCTCGATGCCGAAGTCCGCCTCGGCCCGCTTGCGGGCGTCCTCGATGGCCTCGCAGAAGGCCGGCGCCGGGATCCCCCGGCGTACGTGCGAGTAGGGCGTCACGGTCAGTTCCGCGTAGCGGACCTGCTGGCGGGCCAGCTCGCGGGCCACCTCGTGGGTGAGGATCCAGACGTCCTCCTGGTCGCGGATCAGGTCCACGACGCTCAGGTAGACCTCGATGAAGTGCGCGAAGTCGCGGAAGGCGAAGTAGTCGGCGAGCGCGGCCGGGTCGGCCGGCACGGGGCTGCGGCCCTCGTGGCGGGCGGCCAGCTCGGCGACGATGCGGGGCGAGGCGGAGCCGACGTGGTGCACGTGCAGCTCCACCTTGGGCAGTCCCGCGATGAAGGTTTGCAGGTCGGTCACAGGTTCTCCTCTGCGCGGGCGCCGGTGCGGGCGACGAAGAAGACGCGGCGGAACGGGAACTGCACCTGACCGTGCCGCACCGGGTACGCCTGCGCGAGGCGTACGCCCAGCTCGGCCCGGAAGTCGGCCCAGCCGGCGGCGTCCAGGGCCGCGCGGACCGGCCGGAGGGCGGTGCCCTCCATCCAGGTCAGCACGGGGTGGTCCGCGTCGGCGCGGGCCGGCAGCAGGTGCACGTACGTAGTCTCCCAGGCGTCCACCGCGCACCCGGCACCGGTCAGCAGCTCGGCGTAGCCGGCCGCGTCGTCGACCGGGGCCTCGCGCAGCAGCGGGGCCACCCCGGCCCGCCACGCCGGTCGGGCGGCGACCTCGCGCAGGGCCCGGTGCGAGGGCGCGTCGAAGTTGCCGGGCACCTGCACGGCCAGCCACGCCCCGGCGGGCAGCTCCCGGGCCCACCGGGTGAGCAGTTCCCGGTGCCCGGGCACCCACTGGAGCACCGCGTTGCTGACCACCACGTCCACGTCCGGTCCGGGCCGCCAGTCGCGCACGTCGCCGACGGCGAAGTCGACAGGGGACGCGGCGGCCCCGGCCCGCGCGATCATCTCGGCCGACGAGTCCAGGCCGGCCACCCTGCTGTCCGGCCAGCGCCCGGCGAGGGCGACGGTCAGGTTGCCCGGCCCGCAGCCGAGGTCGACCACGGCGCGCGGCCGGTCGGCCGGGACCCGGGCGAGCAGGTCGAAGAAGGGTCGGGAACGCTCGTCGCCGTAGCGCAGGTAGGTCGTCGGATCCCACATCGCAGCCTCCCAAACCGTACGTCCGTCTTTTTACCGTACGGCCCGTCGCGCGGCCCCACAAGCCGATCACTAGGCTCGGTGGCATGGAGCAGCGCACCTTCCCCCGGCTGGGGCGGCACGTCGGGGTGATCGGGCTGGGCGCCTGGCAGCTCGGCGCGGACTGGGGCACGGTCAGCGAGGCCGACGCCACCGCCGTGCTGACCGCCGCCGTCGAGGCGGGCGTCTCCTTCCTCGACACCGCCGACGTCTACGGCGACGGGCGCAGCGAGCAGCTCATCGGGCGGTTCCTGCGCGGCCGGCCCGACGCCGGGCTGACCGTGGCCACCAAGATGGGCCGGCGCGTCGCGCAGACGCCCGAGGCGTACACCCTGGCGCACTTCCGCGAGTGGACCGACCGGTCCCGGGCCAACCTCGGGGTGGACGTCCTCGACCTGGTCCAGCTGCACTGCCCGCCGAGCGCGGTCTTCGCCGACGACGCCGTCTTCGACGCCCTCGACACGCTGGTCGCCGAGGAGCGCGTCGCCGGCTACGGGGTCAGCGTGGAGACCTGCGAGCAGGCGCTCACCGCGATCGCCCGGCCCGGCGTGGCGAGCGTGCAGATCATCCTCAACGCGCTGCGGCACAAGCCGCTCGAACGGGTGCTGCCGGCCGCCGCGGCCGCCGGCGTCAGCGTCGTCGCCCGGGTCCCGCTGGCCAGTGGGCTGCTCTCCGGCCGGTACGACGAGCACACCACCTTCGCCGCCGACGACCACCGCAGCTACAACCGGCACGGCGAGGCGTTCGACGTGGGCGAGACGTTCTCCGGCGTCGACTTCGACCTGGGCCTCGCGGCCGTACGCCGGCTGGCGCCGCTGGTCGGCGACGAGCGGACCATGGCCCAGTTCGCGCTGCGGTGGGTCGTCGACCAGCCCGGCGTCACCGTGGTCATCCCCGGCGCCCGCAACGCCGCCCAGGCGCGGGGCAACGCCGCCGTGGCCGACCAGACGCCACTGTCCGAGCGGGAGCGGGCCACGGTGGCGGCGGTCTACGACGAACTGGTCCGGCCCCGGGTGCACGACCGGTGGTGAGCCGGGCCGACGCGGGCACCTCGCGTACCGCCGGACGCGCGCCGGTGGTGGCCGCCGCCGGCGCGGGCGGCGTCCACCGGGGTCCCGCCCGGGGCGCGGCCGACGCGGCGGGCCAGGGCCGGGCGGCGCACGACGAGGGGGAATCGCGATGAAGGGGTGGCTGCCGCTCACGCTCGGGCTGCTCGCCGTGGTCGGCGGGGCGGTCTGGACCGTGCAGGGCCTCGGCTACGTCGAGGGCAGCGTGATGACCGACCAGCGGCTCTGGGCGGTCGTCGGGCCGGTCGTCGTCCTGATCGGACTGGTCGTGCTCTGGTTCGGGCTGCGCGCCCGTCGCCGCCGCTGAGAGGGCCGGCGATTCGGGCTGAGCCGCGCCCCGGTTTCGGGCCACCGACCCCGACCCCCACTGCGATCTTGGTCGGAAACGGCCCCTCCGGGGGCCATTTCGTGCCAAGATCCGGGGAGCGGAGCCGCAGGTTGCGTCAGAGTGCGGGCGGGGTGCGGGGGCTGCGCCCACCGTCAGCGAGGGGTCGCCGGCTCGGGCTACGCGCCCGCCGTCGCCGACGGACGGCCGGCGCGCGTACGCGGAAAGCCCCGCATCCCGGGCGGGATACGGGGCTTCACTGGTGATCCGGGCGCCGGATCGACCACCGGCCGGCGGCTGCCGGCCTGGGCTGCTCAGATGGGGCGGACCTGCTCGGCCTGCGGACCCTTCTGACCCTGGGCGATCTCGAACTCCACCCGCTGGTTCTCCTCCAGCGTGCGGTAGCCGCTGGTCTGGATGGCCGAGAAGTGGACGAACACGTCAGCACCCCCGCCGTCGACGGTGATGAAGCCGAAGCCCTTGTCAGCGTTGAACCACTTCACGGTTCCCTGCGCCATGTGTATCTCCTTCTAAAACTGGCGGCCGAGCACGCCGTGCGGCCGATTGGCCGTTTTCGAGCAGCGGCGCCTGAGGCGGCCCCCAATGCAGGAGACTTCTCTCAACCCACGCTGTCTCTCAACAGCGTGGAACAGCAAACCACGTAGCGAAAACTCTGCACAGCCTACCCGACGAATTTCTTCGACATGTGACCTGACGGATGCCGAAGATCCGCTGGGCGGGCCCTTACCGGCATGCGAAAGGCCCCTTACCGCCGTGACGGTGCGGGGCCTGCCGCGGTCGCCCGCTCAGTCGGGCCAGCGCCCGGTCAGCCGGCGTACGCCCACCGCGCCGCCCCGGTCCACGGCCGCCCGCACGACCGCGAAGATGGCGCCCTGCAACGCCGCCGCCGCCAGGACCTCGCCCCAGCGGCGGTCCTCGTCGGTGGCGCTGGGCGCCTCGCCGTCGCCCGCCGTCAGCTTCCAGACCTGCCGGAAGATCACGCCCGCGACCGTACCGGCGGCGATGCCCATCAGCACGCCGACCGGCTTGTACGCGGCCCGCCCGATGCTCCTGCTCACCTGCGCCTCCCCCGAATGATCATCAGCACGACGGCGGCGGCGACCGCGCCGGCCGCGAGGGCGACGAACGGCGTCGGGTTACGCCGGACGACCGCCCCCTTCTCCTGCGCCTGCCCGCGCGCGAGCTGGGCCTTCTGCGCCGCCTGCCCGCGGACCCGGGCCACGGTGTGCGCGGCCTGCTCCCGCATCCGCTCCTTCGCCTGGTCGGCCGACGACCTCAGGCGCGCCTTGACGTCGGCCTTGGCGGCCAACGCCTCCATGGTCTCGCCCAGCTCGACCCGGGTCCGCCGGATCTCCTCCCGGAGCGCCTCGGTGTCCCCGCTGCCCCGGCCGTTGCCCGTCGTCATGCCCGTCCCCTGTCCTTCACGGCGGCGGCGACCGTGTCCACGTCCGCCCGGACGCTGCGCACCGTGGCCGCCGGCACCGGCGGGACCGCCTGGCTGACCTGCTTCTTGCCCACCAGGGCGAGGATGCCGGCCATCGCGAGGAGCACCACCGCGACGATCAGGGCCGCGGCCCAGGCCGGCAGCACCAGGTCGAGCAGCAGGATCGCGGTGGCGACCAGGGCGCCCAGGCCGTAGAGCGCCAGCGCCCCGCCGCCGCCGAAGAGCCCGATGCCGATGCCGGCGTGCTTGCCCTTCTGGGTCAGCTCCGCGCGGGCCAGGGCCAGCTCGTCGCGGACCAGGCGGGAGACCTGCTCCGTGGCCCGCTGCACCAGCTCGGCGGTGGACGGCTCGCTCCTGGTGCGGGATGTGCGGGCGTTCGCCACGTCAGCCATGCTGTCCTCCTTTCATCATCACCGCGCTGTATGCCCGGAGTCGCCGCCCGCCAATCCTGCGCGGCGGCCCGGTGGGCCCGGGTCGCCGCGTCCCTCGTGCCGGGACGGCGCGCGGGAGGAGGTGCAGAAGCGTCGTCGCAGCAGGTCCCCACGAAACGCCCGGTCAAACTTCCGCAAGCCACCGCGACGCGCCCGAGCACCCCGCCGGGACACCAACCCACCCACACCTCCAACCGCCCCCGCCCTCCACAGGTCACGACCCCCGACGGGGAGTTCGGCGAAAACAGCGGAGCCCTCGCACGCGCGAGGCGGCGAGGGCTCCGGGTGGGGGCGGGGGGTCAGCGGCGGGCCTCGGCGGGCTCGTCGGGGCCGACGAACGCCTCGCTGCGGGCGTCGCCGTCGTCGCTGCCCCCGAAGACGCGGGCGTCGTCCGGCACCTCGCCGTCGGCGAGCCGGCGCACCGGCCGGCGGGGCCGCACCCACTGCCAGGGCAGGTTGCTCTCCGCGTCGCCGAGCTCGGTGCGCAGCCGGGGCATCGCGGTCGGCCGGTGGTCGCGGATCCAGGCAACCATGTGCTCGCGGACCAGGCAACGCAGGTCCCAGAGGCTGCCGGCGTCCGCGGCGCTGACCAGCGCCCGCACCTTGATCATGCCGCCGGTCGCGTCGGTCACCTGGAGTACGCAGACCCGGCCGTCCCACAGCTCGGTGCTCTCCACGAGCCGGCGCAGCTCCTCTCGCATCGCCTGCACCGGGATCGCCCAGTCGACGTCGAACTCGGCGGTGCCCAGCACGGCCGCCTCGGTCCGGGTCCAGTTCTGGAAGGGCTTGCTGGTGAAGTACGAGGTGGGCAGGATGAGCCGCCGGTCGTCCCAGATCTGTACGACGACGTAGCTGAGGGTCAGCTCCTCGATCCGGCCCCACTCCCCCTCGACCACCACGACGTCGTCGAGGCGCACCGCGTCGCTGAAGGCGAGCTGGAGGCCGGCGAAGACGTTGCTCAGCAGGCTCTGCGCGGCCAGCGCGGCGACCACACCGGCGACCCCGGCACTGGTCAGCACGCCGGCGCCGATGCCGCGTACGGCGGGGAAGGTCATCAGCATGACGCCGATCGTGAGCACGACGATGACCGCGATGGTCAGCCGGCGCAGCATCACCACCTGGGTCCGTACCCGCCGCGCGTGCCGGTTGTCGGGCACGTCCACCCGGAACCGGGCCAGCGCGGTGTCCTCCGCGACGACGAGCAGCGACGCGACCAGCCAGGCGGCGCTGGCGATCACGGCGAGCACCAGCGCGTGCAGCAGCACCTGCCGCCACTGCTCGCCGACCGCGTAGCCGGTGCTGAGGCGGACGGCGAACTGCACGGCGAGGACGGTGGCGGCGACCTGGATCGACCGGTGTGCGTGCTCGGTGAGCTCGGTCAGCAGCAGCGAACGCCGGCCCAGCCGCCGGACCGCCCGGTGCCCGACCTCGACCACGAAGAGAGCGATCGCCGCCGCGGCGAGCGCGGCGACGATCGTTGTGAGGTAGCTCTGCACAGGTTCTTCTCTCCTCCTGTCGGACCGGGCGGTGGTGCTTCGGGCACGAAGGCCCAATGGTGCCCGGTCTCGCCGGAATCGACCAGGATCAGACCTTGCGATACCGGGACTGGAGGAAGCAGAATGCGCCGAAGGCGGCGATGCCGAGGGCCACGAGGGTGAGCACCAGCTGCCCGTACGACTGGTCGCGCAGCGTGCGCAGCGCGGCGTCCAGGCCCCGGGCCTTCTCCGGGTCGTAGTTGACGGCGGCCACGATGATCAGCAGGCCGGAGATGCCGTACGCGACGCCCTTGGCGACGTAGCCGGCGATGCCGAGCCGACGGGCGAGCTGGCGGGTCTTCGGGCTCATCTCGCCGGTCTTCAGGTGCTTCTCGAAGCGCTTGATGATCCCGTAGATGACCAGGCCGACGCCGATCGCGGCGAGCACGAGCCCGGCCAGCCCGACCAGCCAGCGACCGCCGGAGGACTCCATCGCCTTGCCGGTGAGCGCCTCCTGCTGGTCGGCGCTGTTCGACTTGGCGTCCTTGAAGACCTTGAAGGCCGTCCAGGCGAAGTAGAGGTAGACGATGGTCCGCCCGAGCGAGGCCAGCCGCTCCCAGACCCGTTCCTTGCCGCGCTCGGCGCGGTGCCCGACGGCGGCCTCCAGCGCCTGCCAGATCGCCATGGCGAGCAGGCCGACCGAGATCGTGACGACGAGGAACTTGCCCAGCGGCTGGGCGGCGAGGGTGCGCAGGGCGCCGGACTGGTCGCCGTCGTCGGCGGGCTTCCCGAACGCGATCTGCAGCGCCAACCAGGCGAACAGGAGGTGCACGATGCCGTAGCCGATGAAACCGACACGGGCCAGTAGTTCGAGCCACCTGCTGTTCGCGGTGCGGGAGGCGGTGGCTTCGGCGTTCCGGGTGAGTGACATGGCGCCACAATCACCGAATACGAAGATTTCCAAACGTCGGCCACCGCCCCCTCGGGGCGTCAGTTGCCGCCGCCCCGCGCCACCCGGATCTTGACCTCCTGGTCGGTGACGCTGTCCAGCGTCACCGAGAACCCGCCGACCTCGGTGGCCTGCTGGCCGGTGGTCAGCGACAGCTGCTCGCCGGCGACCTCGACGGTCACCTGGTCGCCCTGCGCGCCGACCAGCTTGGCCTCCACGCCGAGGATGGTGGCGCTGGCCTCGACGCCCCGGTCGAAGGTCACCGTGCAGGCGTCCAGGCCGCAGTCGGTGCGGGCGCCCTCGGAGCTGCAACCGGCCAGCAGGGCGACGCCGAGCGCCAGGCCGGCCAGCAGGCCGGCGGCCCGGCGGGTGGGGGTCAGCGGGGAGTCAACGCGTCGGTTCGTCACCCCGCCAAGGGTACGAGACGCCCGCGACACCGGCAGCGCGGTGATCATCGGCCGGCGTGGACGGGCCCGCCGGCCCGGAGGCCGGCGGGGCTAGGGTCGCCGGCATGCCCTTCGACATCGCCCGCACCCGCGCCGCCTACCCCGCCCTGGCCGAGGGTTTCGTCCACCTCGACGGGGCCGGCGGCACCCAGACCGCCGGGCCCGTGATCGACGCGGTCGCCGACGCGATGCGCACGGCGGTGGGCAACCGCAGCGCCGCGTTCACGCCCGGGCGGCGGTCCCTGGAGATGGTGGCGGCGGCCCGCGCGGCGGTGGCGGACCTGCTGGGCGCGGAGCCCCACGGGGTGGTGCTGGGTCCGAGCGCGACGGCCCTGACCTACACGCTGGCCGGCACCCTCGGCGCGGGCTGGCGGCCCGGCGACGAGGTGGTGCTCTCCCGGCTCGACCACGACGCGAACGTCCGCCCGTGGGCGCAGGCCGCCGAGGCGGCGGGCGCTACGGTGCGCTGGGCCGAGTTCGACCCGGACACCGGGGAGCTGCCGGCCGGCCAGTACGCGGACCTGGTCGGCGAGCGCACCCGCCTCGTCGCGGTGACCGCCGGCAGCAACGCGATCGGCACCGTCCCCGACGTTGCGGCCATCGCCCGGACCGCGCACGCCGCCGGCGCCCTGGTCTGCGTCGACGGGGTGCACTCGGTGCCGCACGGCCCGACCGACCTCGCCGCGCTGGGCGCCGACTTCCTGGTCACCAGCGCCTACAAGTGGTCGGGGCCGCACCTGGCCGCGATGGTGGCCGACCCGGCCACGTGGGAGGGGCTGCGCCCGGCGAAGCTGCTGCCCTCATCCGACGCGGTCCCGGAGCGCTTCGAGTACGGCACGCCCAGCTTCCCGCTGCTGGCCGGCGTCGCCGCCGCGGTGGACCACCTGGCGGGGCTGGACCCGGCGGCCACCGGGAGCCGCCGCGAGCGGCTGCGTGCCGGGCTGGCCGCCGCGCGGGCGCACGAGGAGTCGCTGCTGGACCGGCTGCTGACCGGGCTGGCCGCGCTGCCCGCCGTCCGGGTGCTGGGCTCCCCCGCCCGGCGCTGCCCGACCGTGTCGTTCCGGCTGGCCGGGCTCTCCCCGCGGCGGACCCAGGAGGAGCTGGGCGCGGCGGGGCTCTGCCTCTCCGCGGGCGACTACTACGCCTACGAGTACTTCCAGGCGATGGGGCTGCGGGACAGCGGCGGCGCGGTGCGCGCCAGCATCTACCACTACAACACCGCCGGGGAGGTGGACCGGTTGCTCGGCGAACTGGACCGGCTCGCCGGCACCGGGGGCAGAATGGCCGGGTGAGCACCCTGGTCGAGGACAATCCCGCCAAGCACCGCTTCGAGATCCTCGTCGACGACGCGCTGGCCGGGTTCACCGCCTACCTGCCGCGCGGCGAGGTGCTGGTCTTCACCCACACCGAGGTGGACCCGGGGTTCCAGAACATGGGCGTCGGCGCGGCCCTGGTCCGGGGCACCCTCGACCAGCTCCGCGAGCGTGGGGCGCGGTTGGTGCCGCGCTGCCCGTACGTGTCCGCCTTCATCGACCGGCACCCCGAGTACGCCGACCTGGTCGTCCCCGAGGCGTAGCGGGACGACCAGGCGGGCCGCGCGGGTCAGCGGCCGGTCAGCAGCTCGGCGGCGGCGTGGGCGGCGGCCCGGGTGGCGCCGTGGGTGGCGACGTGGACCGCGCCGGTGACCTCCTCGGGCACGCCCAGCTCGACCACGACCGCGTCCGGGCGGGCGGCCAGCGCGCGCCGCACCGCCGCCCGCATCCAGCCGTGCCGGTGCAGGTCGCGCACCACCAGCACCACGCACCGGCCGGCCGCCCCGACGGTCGGGTCGGCGGGCACGTCGCCCTCCGCGTAGCGGGCGGTGGTGCTGCCGGCGAGCAGGGCGGTCAGCGGGGCGGCCAGGCCCCAGGGCGTCTCGGGGCCGATCGCGATGTTGCGCGGCGGCTCGAACTCGACCACGTGCACCGGGCCGGTCAGCGGCAGCGCGCCGACGCCGGCGGGCGCGGTGGTGACCCGCAGCGCCCGGCGGGCGGCGGCCAACCCGACCGCCGAGCCCTCGACGCCGGGGCGCGGTCGCGGCGGCCGGCCGGCGCGGGCGCCCACCGTCCAGGCGGCGAGCTCGCCGACCCGCTTGGCCGCCTCCGCGAGGCGTTCCTCGGGCAGGTCGCCGGCGACGACGGCGGCCACGACGGCGTCGCGCAGCAGCCGCGCCGACTCCTCGTCGGCGCGTTCCCCGCCGATGCAGACCGCGTCGGCCCCGGCCGCGAGGGCGCGCACGGCGGCGCCGGCGAAGCCGTACCGGTCGGCGACCGCCCGCATCTCCACCGCGTCGGTGACCACGACGCCGGAGAAGCCCAGCTCGTCGCGGAGCAGCCCGCCGAGGATCCGGCCGCTGAGGGTGGCCGGCAGCTCCGGGTCCAGCGCCGGGACCAGCAGGTGGCCGGTCATCACCGCCTGCGCCCCGGCGGCCACGGCGGCCCGGAACGGGGCGAGCTCGACGGCGTCCAGGCGCTCCCGGTCGGCCGTGATCCGGGGCAGGTCGTGGTGCGAGTCGACCCGGGTGTCGCCGTGCCCGGGGAAGTGCTTGGCGCACGCGGCGACCCCGCCGGCCTGCAGGCCCCGCACCCAGGCGGCGGTGTGCCGGGCGACGAGCGCCGGCTCGGCGCCGAAGGAGCGGACGCCGATCACCGGGTTGGCCGGGTTGGAGTTGACGTCGGCGTCCGGCGCGTAGTTCAGGGTGATCCCGAGCTCGGCGAGGTCGGCGCCGAGGTCCCGGGCGACCTGCTCGGTCAGCGCCGGGTCGTCCACCGCCCCGAGGGCGAAGTTGCCGGGCCGGGAGCTGCCCCGGGCCGACTCGATCCGGGTCACGTCCCCGGCCTCCTCGTCGATGGCGACGACGACGTCGGGGCGCTCGGCGCGCAGGTTGGCGGTGAGCTCGGCCACCTGCTCCGGGTCCACCACGTTGCGGGCGAAGAGCACCACCGAGCCGAGGCCCTCGCCGAGCCAGCGACAGATCCAGGGGGGCGGGGTGGTGCCGACGAACCCGGGCTGCAGGACGGCGGCGGCCAGGGCCGCCAGGCTTCCCGCGCTCACGCCGCGACCCCCGCCCGCCCGGGAGTGACCGGTCGGCCGTCGTCGGCCCCGTCGCGCGGGGCGGCGCCGCCGGGCCGGGCGGAGCGCGGAGCCGCGCCGACGTGCCCGCCGTGCCGGGCGGAGCGCGGAGCCGCGCCGACGTGCCCGCCGCACCGGGCGGGGTGGGCCGCCGCGCCGCCGGTGCGGGTCCGCCCGCTCACGCCGGCCCGCCCGGGTGCTGGCTGAAGTCTCGCTGGCTCATGCGGTCGTCGTACCCCCGTCTTCTCCGCGCCCGCGGGCCCGCCACCGGCGGGCGGTGCTGCCATGGTCACATCGCGCGACTAAATAGTCAATAAACCTTACAGTTGCCGTCCGGCGCGGAGCTGGGGACAGTTCGGGGATGGATCTCCTGCTGCTGGCCGACGCGACGAGCCCGGCCGACGTCCCCGGCGTACGCCTGCTCGGCCTGGTGGTCGGCGGCCTGCTGCTGCTCGCCGCGATCCGCGCGATGTTCCGGCGCTGATCCCCGCCCGCGCCGGCCGGCCGGTTCCTTCCGCGGCCACCGGGGTACCGCCTGCCTCGTTGGACCCGGTACGACACGGCGAGGGGGAACGATGAGGATCGGCTACTTTCTGTCCACCGAGGAGTACGCGCCCGCGGAGCTGCTGGAGCAGGCGCGCGGCGCGGAGCGGGCCGGCTTCGAGGCGCTCTGGATCTCCGACCACTACCACCCCTGGACGGACGCGCAGGGGCAGAGCCCCTTCGTCTGGTCGGTGATCGGCGCGCTCAGCCAGGTCTGCCGGCTCCCCGTCACCACCGCCGTGACCTGCCCGACGGTGCGCATCCACCCGGCCGTCGTGGCGCAGGCGGCGGCCACCAGCGCCGTCATGCACTCCGGCCGGTTCGTGCTCGGGGTCGGCAGCGGCGAGGCGCTCAACGAGCACATCCTCGGCGACGCCTGGCCGCAGACCGACGTGCGGCTGGAGATGCTGGAGGAGGCCGTCGAGGTGATGCGGGAGCTGTGGCGGGGCGGCTTCGTCAACCACCACGGCAGGCACTACACCGTCGAGCACGCCCGGATCTACACGCTGCCGGACACTCCCCCGCCGGTCTACGTCTCCGGCTTCGGCCCGAAGGCCGTCGACCTGGCGGCCCGGATCGGCGACGGCTTCGTCAACACCTCCCCCGACGCCGACCTCGTCCGCAGGTTCCGCGAGAACGGCGGCGGCGACAAACCGTGCCAGGCCGGCTTCAAGGCGGCGTACGCGCAGACCGAGGAGGAGGGGATGCTGCTCGCGTACGAGCGGTGGCCGAACGCCGGGGTGCCGGGCGAGCTGTCCCAGGTGCTCCCCTCGCCGCGGCACTTCGAGCAGGCCGCCGAGCTGGTCCGGCCGGAGATGATGAAGGACGCGTTCGTCTGCGGGCGGGACGTCGACGCGCACCTGGCGAAGATCGAGGAGTACGCCAAGGCCGGCTTCGACGAGATCTACGTGGCCAACACGGGCCCGAACTGGCAGGGCCTGCTCGACCTCTACCAGCGCGAGGTGCTGCCCCGCGTACGCTGATCCCCCCGGCCACGGGCACCCGCGTCACGGGCGCGGGTGCCCGCGCCCGTGACGGCCCGGCCCGTGGCCGAGGGATCGCCCACGCCACCCGGAGCCGCGGTTTCGCCGCTGATGGCCGGGGGTACCTCCGGCCCTCGATGAAACTGTCCACGCACTCGACGACGCTGCGCCGCGCGGCGAAGAACCTCTTCGGCTGGACCGCGCTGCGACCCCACCAGCTTGCCGCCATGCGGGCGGTCATGAAGCGCCGCGACGCCCTGGTGGTGCTGCCCACCGGCGCCGGCAAGTCGGCGATCTACCAGATCCCGGCCAGCCTGATCCCCGGCCCGACCGTGGTGATCTCCCCGCTGCTCGCCCTCCAGCAGGACCAGATCGCGGCGCTCAACGAGCGCCAGCGGCCGGAGCTGCGCGCGGTGCGGATCAGCTCGAACGAGTCGCCCGCGCAGCAGGCCGAGGCGATCGCCGAGATCCGCGACGGGCGGGCGGAGTTCCTCTTCATCACCCCGGAGCAGCTCGCCAACCCCGACCGGATGGCCGAGGTGAAGTCGCTGGGGCCGGCGCTGGTGGCGATCGACGAGGCCCACTGCATCTCCGCCTGGGGGCACGACTTCCGCCCGGACTACCTGGCGCTGGGCCACCTCATCGACGGCATCGGCCGGCCGCCGGTGGTGGCGCTGACGGCCACGGCCTCGCCGCCCGTACGCGACGACATCGTCGCGCGGCTGCGGCTGCGCGAGCCCGAGGTGGTGGTCTCCGGGCTGGACCGGCCGAACCTGTTCGTCGAGGTCGCCCACTGCCCGACCGAGGACTACCGGTGGCGGCGGCTGATCGCCCTGCTGCGCGACGACACGCGGCCCGGCATCATCTACGTGCCCACCCGACGCTCCGCCGAGGAGCTGTCGGCCCGGCTCACCGACGCCGGGTTCCCGGCGCAGCACTACCACGGCGGCATGGCGGCCGGCGCCCGCGCCGAGCTGCACGAGGCGTTCCTCGCCGACCGGGTGCCCATCATGGTGGCCACGTCGGCATTCGGGATGGGCATCGACAAGCCCAACATCGCCTGGGTGGTCCACATGGCGCTGCCCGACTCGCCGGACAGCTACTTCCAGGAGATCGGCCGCGCCGGCCGGGACGGCGCCCCGGCCCGGGTGCTGCTGCTGTGGCAGGCCGAGGACGTGGGACTGCAACGCTTCTTCAGCGGCGGGCTGCCCGACGAGACGGAGCTGCGCGACCTGTCCGCGCTGCTGCGCCGGAAGCCGCGCAGCAAGAAGGAGCTGCGGGAGGTCACCGGCCTGGGCCCGCGCAAGCTCGGCCAGTACCTGGCCCTGCTGGAGCAGGTCGGCGCGGCCGAGCCCCGGGCGAAGCAGCGCATCGGCGCGCCCCGCTACTCGCCCACCCCGGTGGACGCCGCCGCGGCGGCCCTGGCCGAGGCGGAGCGGCAGCAGAGCGTGACCCGGTCGCGTACCGACATGATGCGGGCCTTCGCCGAGACCACCGCGTGCCGGGGGCAGACCCTGCTGGCCTACTTCGGCGAGCAGATGACGCAGGTCTGCGGGCACTGCGACAACTGCCACGCCGGGACCAGCACCCCCGACGACGGCGCGGTCGGGCCCTTTCCGGTGCACAGCCAGGTCCGGCACCCGGAGTGGGGCTCCGGCCTGGTGCTCAGCTACGAGGAGGACCGGATGACGGTTCTCTTCGATGAGGTGGGGTACAAGACACTGTCCGTCAGCGTGGTGTCCGAACAGGGCCTGCTGACCCTCGACTAGCCTGGGCCGGGCACCGCTGGCGGGGCCGTGGACGACGAGCGTTTCAGTGCGGGAAGGGGCGTTGCCGTGATCGAGCAGCCGGCGTACACCGGATTCGGTTTCTCCGACGAGGAGTGGGGGCTGCTGGTCGGCCTGCCGCAGTCGGTGCTGACCGCGGCGAGCGCCGCCGAGTCCGACAGCACCCGGCGCACCATGGCGGAGAACGCGGCGGGGCTGGAGACCATCGCCGCGGGCCGGGAGTCGGCCAGTCCGCTGGTCGCCGCCGTGGCCGGGGAGATCGTCTCGCGGGTGGGCGACCCCGAGGCCGGCGAGGAGCTGCCGGTCATCGCGCCGTCGGACCCGCGGGCCTACCTGGAGGACGTGCTCGGCCGGGCCAAGGAGGCGGCGGCGCTGCTGGCCGCCAGGGTGGACGAGGGCGAGGCCGGCGCCTACAAGCACTGGCTGGTGGAGGTCGCCGAGCAGGTGGTGGGCGCGGCGTCCAGCGGCGGCATCCTCGGCCTCGGTGGGGACGTGGTCAGCGACTCCGAGCGGCGCTTCCGCGACCGGCTCTCCCAGGTGCTCAACGACTGACACGACGACGACGGCGGCACCGGGCGTCGTCCGGTGCCGCCGTCGCGTGCCCGGGTGAGGGTGGGCGGTCAGGCCACGCGGCGGCGGAACAGCACGGCGGCCAGCGGCACCGAGACGGCCAGGATGCCCAGGCACCAGGCCACCGCGAGGGTCGGCGCCGCGCCCGTCGGGGTACCCAGCAGCAGGGCCCGCAGCGTCTCGATGACGGGCGTGACGGGCTGGTGGTCGGCGAAGCCGTGGAGCCAGCCCGGCATCGTCTCCACCGGCACGAACGCGCTGCTCGGATAGGGCAGGAACATCGCCAGGAAGGTGAAGCCGCTGGCGGCCTCCGGGGTGCGGACCAGCAGGCCGAAGGCGGCCGACAGCCAGGACATGGCGAGCAGGAAGAGCAGCAGCACCCCGAACGCGGCCAGCCAGCGCAGCGGGTCCACGGCCGGGCGGAAGCCGATGCCGACGGCGACGGCGAGCACCAGCACGGTGGAGACGGTGTTGCGGGCGATGCTGGCGGCGACGTGCCCGCCGAGGATCGCGGTGGCGCTGACGTCCATGGTGCGGAACCGCTCGATGACCCCGTTGGTCAGGTCGGTGGTCACGCTGACGGCGGTGGTCGCCGCGCCGAAGCTGGCGCAGAGCAGCAGGACGCCGGGCACCACGTAGGTGACGTACCGGGTGCCGGTGTCGATCGCGCCGCCGAACAGGTAGACGAAGAGCAGCATCAGCAGCACCGGCAGCAGCAGCGACGTGAGCAGCGCGTCGACGTTGCGGCGGGACAGCCGCAGGCAGCGCGCCACCATGACGAGCGCCTCGCCGGCGCGGGTCGGTCGCAGGATCAGCTCAGACACGGGCCACCTCCCGGTGGGCGGTCACCGGGTCGCCGGTGAGGGTGAGGAAGACGTCGTCGAGGGTCGCCTCGCGGACGACGAAGCGGGCGAGGCCCCGCCGGTCGGGGTCGGCCCGGTCGAGCAGGTGACGGATTTCCGCCGCCTCGCCGTCGGTGGCCACCGCCAGCTCCAGCCGGTCCGGCTCCCGGCGCGTGACCCGGTCGCCGAGCCGGCGCGCCGCCTCGGCGAAGCTCCGCTCGTCGTGCAACGTCAGCTCCAGCCGGTGGGCGCCGAAGCGGCGCTTGAGCTCGCCCGCGCTCCCCTCGGCGGCCAGCCGGCCGCCGTGCAGCACGGCGATCCGGTCGGCGAGCCGGTCGGCCTCCTCCAGGTACTGCGTGGTGAGCAGCACGGTCACCCCCGCGCCGGCCAACTCGGCGACCACCTCCCACAGGCCCTGCCGGCTGCGCGGGTCGAGGCCGGTCGTCGGCTCGTCGAGGAAGATCACGGACGGCTCGCCGAGCAGGCTGGCCGCGAGGTCGAGCCGGCGGCGCATCCCGCCGGAGTAGGTCACCACCCGCCGCCCGCCGGCAGCCGCCAGGTCGAAGCGCTCCAGGAGGTCGGCCGTGCGCCGCCGGGCGGCGGCCGGGGAGAGCCCGACCAGCCGGCCCATCATGCGCAGGTTCTCCGAGCCGGTCTGCTGGTCGTCGAGCGCCGCGTGCTGGCCGGCGAGGCTGATCGACCGCCGCACCCGACGTCGGTCGCGGACGACGTCGTGGCCGTCCACCCGGGCCACGCCCGCGTCGGGCACGGCGAGCGTGGCCAGGATCCGCACGGTCGTGGTCTTGCCGGCCCCGTTGGGGCCGAGCAGGGCGTACACGCTGCCCCGGGCCACCCGCATGGTCAGTCCGTCGAGCACCGCCACCCCGCCGTAGCGCTTGCACAGGCCGACGGTCTCCACCGCTGCTGCTGTCTCCATCACCCGCACCCTTCTGCGTATGTCATACGCTGTTCTGCGTAGACCATACGCAGAAGCTAGGATGGCGGTCAAGGGCACGTACCGGGGGTGGGGATGAGCGACGCCGACGTCGAGCTGCCGGAGAGCATCGAGCTCGCCTGGGGCCTGCGGGAACGACCCGGCAAGGGCCCACGACGCAGCCTCACCATCGAGCAGGTGGTGGCCGCCGGCATCCGGGTGGCCGAGGCCGACGGCCTGGCGGCGGTGTCGATGAGTCGGGTCGCCGGGGAGCTGGGCATGGCCACCATGTCGCTCTACCGCTACGTGTCGGCCAAGAACGACCTGCTGACCCTCATGGCCGACGCCGCGTACGGGGAGCCACCCGCGCCGCGCGCACCGGGCGAGGGCTGGCGGCCGGCCATCGCCCGCTGGGCGTACGCCACCGTGACGGCGATCCGTCGCCACCCGTGGATCCGGCAGGTGCCCGTCGGCGGCCCGCCGATGGGCCCCAACGGGGTCCGCTGGATGGAGCAGGGGCTCGCCGCCCTGCGCGGCACCGGCCTGCGCGGCACCGAACGCCTCTCGACCATCCTGCTGGTCGACGGGTACGCCCGGTACTGGGCCACGCTCACCGCCGACATGACCGAGGCGGCGGCACGCGAGCAGCTCAGCCCGGACGACGTCGGCGCGCGGTACTGGCAGCAGCTCGCCCGGCTGACCCGGCACGGCCCCTACCCCGCCATCCGCGAGCTGCTGGCCGATGCCGAGCTCGAGTCGGACGGGGAACACGACGCGGAGTGGCGGTTCGGCCTCGACCGGATCCTCGACGGCGTCGAGGTGCTGATCCGCGACCGCGCGGCGGCGGGCTGAGCGCGCACCCGCGGGCCCGCCGGGAGGCGGGGACGCACCCGACGCGCCTGCGCCCGTGAACGCCACCGTGGACAATGGCCACCGGTGCTGAGCGACGGACCAGGGGGCGGGCATGCTGCGGCGGACCACCATCGACACCGAGCAGGTTCCGCCGACCGAACGCTTCGGCATGTGGCTCGACGTGGTGGCCCGTACGGCGTCCCCGCTGCGGATCCGCACGGAGCACGCGCACGACTTCACCGCCCAGGCCGAGATCATCGAGCTCGGCCCGATCCAGGTCGTCAACTACCGCTACCCGTCGCTGGACGGCGTGCGGACGCCGAAGCTGGTGCGCCAGTCGGATCCGGAGATCTACACGCTGGCGCTGACCGTCAACGGCGACGGCGTGGCGAGCCAGGCCGGCCGGAGCAGCCTGCTGGGGCCCGGCGAGTTCACCTTCTACGACGGCTCGCGCCCGCACGGCGTCCGGCACCTCGGCGACGACAACGGCCACGAGCTGGCCCGCTCCGTGGTGGCGCTCATCCCGCACGCCGTGCTGCCGCTGCCGCCCGACCGGCTGACGCCACTGCTCGGCGGCCGGATGTCGGGCACCGAGGGGATCGGCGCGCTGCTGGCGCAGTTCCTCGTCCAGATGGCCAACCACCCCGAGCAGTACCACGCCGCCGACGCCGGCCGGCTCGGCACCGTCGCGCTGGACCTGGCGTCCACCATGCTCGGCCGGCACCTCGTGGCGGAGGACGCGGTCCCCGCCGAGGTACGCCGGCGTGCCCTGCTGACCCAGATCCAGGGCTACATCCAGCGGCGCCTCGGCGACGCCACGCTGAGCCCGCAGACCGTGGCCGACGCGCACCACATCTCGCTGCGCAGCCTGCACCGGCTCTTCGAGGCCGAGGAGTCGACGGTCGCGTCGTACATCCGGGACCTGCGGCTGGCGCGGTGCCGCCACGACCTGGCCGACCCGGGCCTGCGCCACCACCCGATCCAGGCGATCGCGGCGCGCTGGGGGTTCCCGGACAAGGCGCACTTCAGCCGGGTCTTCCGCTCCGTCCACGGCCTGACGCCGCAGGCCTGGCGCGCGGGCCACGCCGAGCTGGCACGGAAAGTCAACTCGACGGCGTCCACGGTCAACCCGGTCGGGGCAGACTGACATCCGAAGCGGCCGATCCCTCCGAGCCCGACGGCGAGGGCGGGGTCGGGCCGCCAACGGGGGCCGTGGCGAGGCGCCCGCCGCCCGC
>NZ_JBSGDY010000101.1:0-22470 GCF_053602615.1 Micromonospora sp. NPDC004336 | reverse complement strand
CCCCCCCCCCCCCCCCCCCCGCGGCGGGGGGGGGTGCGCCGCCGCGGGGGGGGCCCGCCCGCAGGGCGGCCGCGTAGGTGTAGCCCATCGCCTCCTCGTAGAGGGCCAGCGCCGACTGCAACCTGTCCATGTCCCCTCCGGCCCGTGATGGCGGACTGTGCGACGAACTGATCGAATGCTATACCTGAATCAAGTGCCTGTCAGGTGCGATGGGGGCCAGGAGCGCAACTTGCGCGATAGTCGCCGCCGAATCCACTTGAGAAAGTGATGGCAGTCCCCGGCCCGGGATGCCGACGCGCTCCGGGCCCGTCGGCTACGAAGGGATCACCGTGAGCCGTACCGTGGAATCCCCTGGCCCGGCCGCCACGTCGGCGTCGCCCACGCGGAGCCCGCTGCGCACCGCCTCCTGGGCCCAGATCCGCGAGCTGTTCGCCCTGGACCCGACCACCGTGCACCTGAACACCGGAACGGTCGGCGCGATGCCCTACGAGGTGCTGGACACCGTGGACCGGGTGACCCGGCAGTGGACCGGCGGCCTGCTCGACGTCTACCGCCCGGCGATGTTCACCGAGTACCGGGCCGCCATCGGCCGGACGTTCGGCGTGGACGAGGACGAGATGGTGATCTGCCACAACGCCACCGAGGGCGTCGCCCGGGTCATCCACGGCCTCGACCTGCGCGCGGGCGACGAGGTGGTCACGACCACCCACGAGTGCTACTCGGTGCTGTCCAACTTCAACCTGCTGCGCAACCGGTACGGCGTGGTGCTCCGGACCGTCACCCCGCCCTCCGGGCACGACGTGCGCGCCGAGGAGATCGTCGAACTGGTCGAGGCGGCGATCACGCCCCGGACCAAGGTGCTCTCGTTCGCCGCGATCACCCTCTTCACCGGGACGATGTTCCCGATCCGGCAGCTGTGCGAGCTGGCGCACCGGCACGGCCTGACCACCGTCATCGACGGCGCGCTGATCCCCGGGATGCTCGACATCGACCTGCGCGCGACCGGCGCGGACTTCATCACCTGCTCCGGGTCGAAGTTCCAGTGCGGCCCGCTCGGCACCGGCCTGATCTACGTGCGCAACAAGGTCTTCCCCGAGCACAACCCCCTGCCGCTGCCCACGTTCTGGCCGCTCATCTCGACCTGGTACCCGATGATGGGCAGCCCGCCGCCGCGCACCACCACGTCGGTGGCGAGCTACAACATGGGCGACTTCCTGCAGAGCGCCGGCAGCGCCAACCTCGCGCGCGGCGCCGCCCTGGCCCGGGCCTTCGAGCTGTGGGACGACATCGGCCGCGACCGCATCGAGGCGTACGTCATGGAACTCGCCGAGTACGCCCGCGACCGGCTCGTCGACGCCTTCGGCACCGGGGCGATGTACTCCCCCGGCGCCGACCCGCGGCTGCGCTCGCCGCTGATCGCGTTCAACCCGTTCCGGCGGCCCGAGGACGCCTGGAACATCAAGAAGTTCATCGGCTTCGTCAAGCGCCTGGAGACCGAGCACCGGATCTGGACCCGCTGGACGGAGTTCGACGTGCCCGGCTCGCCGCACCAGCACTACGCGGCGCGCATCACCACCCACCTGTTCAACGACCGGGAAGAGATCGACCACGCCGTGCGGACGATGGTCCGCCTCGCCGAGGAGATGTCTTGACGCAGGCGCGCAGTGCAACGACGACGAACGACACCCGGCGGTGGGGCACCCTGCGGCTGCTCGGGCCGGCCGCCGTCCACCAGGCGGACCCGGCGGCCGCCTGGTCGCCGGCCGAGCGCCAGTTGCTGCGGCTGTGCACCCGGCAGCTGATCAGCTACCGCCCGGCGCCCGACCCGCACGACTGGCGTGCCCTCGCTCCGGTCGCCGACCTGGCCGCCGACGTCCCGTCGACCTACAACGCCGGCCTGGGCGCCAGCCACCGCAGCTACGTGGTGCACCTGCGCCCCGGGGTGCTCTGGGACACGCCGACCCCCCGCCCGGTGACCGCCCACGACGTCGTACGCGGCTTCAAGCGGCTGGCCAACCCGCTCACCCGGCACCCCGCGCTCGCGTACTTCCGGGGCACCCTGCGGGGCATGGGCCGCTACTGCGACGAGTACGCGGCGGCGCTCGCCGGCCGGCCGGTCACCGCCGCGCTGCTCGCCGGCTTCCAGGCCGCCCACGACATCCCGGGGGTCTTCGCCGTCGACGACGAGACGGTGGTCTTCGAGCTGGACCGCCCGGCGCTGGACTTCGTCGACATGCTGGCGCTCAGCGGCGCCTCCCCGGCGCCGGCGGAGTACGACGCCCACCTGCCGGGCAGCGCCGACCTGCACGACCACCTGGTCGCCAACGGCCCGTACCGGGTCGCGTCGTGGCGCCCGGGGAGCACGATCCGGCTGGAGCCGAACCCGGCGTGGCGGGCGGAGACCGACCCGATCCGGCATCAGCGGTTCGAGGCCGTCGAGTTCCGCGTCGCGACGGACGGACCGCGCGAGCTGACCGACCGGCTCGCCGCCGACGACGCCGACCTGCCGTGGGGCGTGCCGTGCGGGCCGGTGCCCGGCCACCGGCTCGAACCGTGCCTGGTGTTCAACCTGCGCGACCCCGCCGCCCCGGCCGTCGCCGACGTCGCGGTGCGGCGGGCCGTCGCCGGCGCGGTCGACCGGGCGGCGCTGGTGCGCGTCGCCCGGGCCGCCGACCCGTGGTCCGAGGTCCGCGCCGCGCACACCGTCGTGCCGCCCGGCAACGACGGGCACCGGGAACCCGACCCGCTCGCCGACGCGGCCCCGGACGCCGACCCGCGCGAGCTGCTCGCCGCCGCGGGGCACCCGGACGGGCTCACTTTGACCGCGGTGCATCCCGACACGGCCGAGCACCTGGCGCTGGCCCGCTCGTGGGCCGCCGACCTCGGCGCCGCCGGCGTCGACGTACGGCTGGTGGCGCTCGACGACGCCAACCACCGGGCCCTGCTCGCCGGCACGGGCGACGCGCCCGCCCTGCGGTGGGACCTGGCGGTGGCCGCGTTCACCGCGCCCTGGGCCCACGGCAACGCCCGGGTGTTCCTGCAGCCGCTGGTCGGCGAGGGGCCCGGCAATCCCGGCGGCTACCGCGACGCCCGGGTCGACGAGCTGGTCGAACGCGCGCTGGACGCCGCCGACCCGCGCGAGACGGTCGCCCGCTGGCAGGAGGTGGAGCGGCTGCTGCTCGCCGACGCCGCGGTCGTACCGCTGCTGTTCCGGCGGGCCACGGACGCCGCGCCGCGCGGGCCCCGGGTGCGGCGCGCGACCGCCCTGCCGGCGCTCGCCGGCCTGCCCGACCTCGCCGACGTGCGGCTCGGGGTGGACCGGTGACCGGTGCCGACGCGGTGGTCGCCGACTACCTCGCGCTGGGGCTGCGGATGGGCCGGCTCGTCGAGGGCTACGTCGACTGCTGGTTCGGTGACCCGGCCCTGGCCGACCGGGTCGCCGCGGAGCCGGCGCCGGACCCGACGGAGCTGGCCGGGCAGGCCCGCGACCTGCTGCGCCGCCTGGCCGACGCGGACCTCGACGCGGAGCGGCGGCGGTTCCTCGCCGCGCAACTGACCGCCGTGGAGTGCGCGGCCCGGCGGGCGGCGGGCGAGCGGATCGGCTTCCTGGCCGAGGTGGGGACCTACTTCGACGTCGAGGTGGGGCTGGGCGACCCGGACCGGTACGCCGCCGCCCACGACGCCATCGACGCGTTGCTGCCGGGCGGCGGCCCGCTGATGGACCGGGTCGAGGCGTTCTATGCCCGCAACGTGGTGCCGCCCGAGCGGCTGGGCCACGCCGTGCGGGCCGTCGCCGACGCGCTGCGCGCCCGCGCCCGGCCGCTGCTCGGCCTGCCCGACGCCGAGCGGGTCGACGTCGAGGTGGTGCGCGACCGGCCGTGGAACGCGTTCAACCGGTACCACGGCGGGTTCCGCTCCACGGTGACGCTGAACGAGACGGCGGGGCGGACCATCGGGGTGCTGCCGCTGATGGCCACCCACGAGGCGTACCCGGGCCACCACACCGAGCACTGCCTCAAGGAGGCCGGCCTGGTGCGCGACCGGGGCTGGGACGAGCACCGGATCGCCCTGGTCAACACGCCGCAGTGCCTGGTGGCGGAGGGCACGGCCGAACACGCGGCGGCGGCACTGCTCGGGCCCGGCTGGGGACGGTGGACCACCGAGGTGCTGGCCGGCGAGGGGGTGCCCGTCGAGGGCGAACTCGTCGAGCGGATGGTGGGTCTGGTCAACCAGCTGATGCCGGCCCGGCAGGACGCGGCGATCCTGCTGCACGACCGGGGGGCGTCGATCGACGAGGCGGTGGAGCACCTGCACCGCTGGCTGCTGCTGCCGCGCGACCGGGCCGCGCAGATCGCCACCTTCCTGACCGATCCGCTGTGGCGGGCCTACTCGGTGACGTACATCGAGGGGGCCCGGCTGGTCGGCGGGTGGCTCGCCGCCCGGCCGGCCGGCGAGCCGCTCGTGGCGCGGTACCGCACCCTGCTGACCGAGCAACTGCTTCCCGCGCAGCTGCGCGACGGCACCGTCCCCGCGGGCCCGCCCGCGGTGCCCGCCGCCGGCTGAGCGCCCCCGCGCGGCGGGCGGGGGGCTTCACCGGGCGCGGGCGGGTCTCACCGGCTGCGGGACAGGTACGCCTCCACCGCGTCGGCGGCGCGGGCCGCGCCGCCGGCCCGGCGGACGTGGCCGCGCATGGCCGCCACCCGGGCGGTCAGCGCGGGGTCGGCCGCGACGGCCCCGACGGCGGCGAGCAGCGAGTCGCCGTCGGCCTTCTCGCCGGGCAGCACCGCGCCGAGGCCGAGCTGGTCGACGCGCCGGGCCATCGGCCGCACGTCGAAGGACTGCGGCACGACCACCAGCGGGCGACCCCAGTACAGCGCCTCCATGAGGGTGCCCATGCCGCCGTGCGTCACGCAGACCGTCGCCTGTTCGAGCACCTTGACGTGCGGCACCCAGCGGTGCGCCTCGACGTTGGGCGGCAAATCACCGAGGGCCGCCGGGTCGACCTGGCCGCCCAGCGTCATCACCACGTGCCAGGGCTGGCCGTCGAACGCCCGCGCGCAGTCGCGGAAGAACTCCGGCCGGTCGTTGAAGGTGGTGCCGAGCGAGACCAGCACCACCGGCAGGTCGCCCGCCGGGCGGGTCCACTCGCCGAGGAAACGCCGGTCGTCGAAGCACGGCCCGACGAAGACGAACCGGTCGTCGAAGGTCTCGCCCGCGATCTGGAACGCCTTCGGGACGAAGACCAGGTTGAGTTCCTCGACGTGGTTCCAGCAGTCCACGACCGACCGCGACAGGCCGTGCTCGGCGAGCAGGTCGCGCAGGGTGTCGCGGAACGCCGGCAGGTCCAGCGGGTCGATCGTGCCGGCGAGGGTGATCATGTCCCGGGAGAACGAGTAGTGCTCGTTGGACGCGAAGGCCGCGCTGAGCCGCACCGCCGGTCGCCGCCAGCGGGCGGCCAGCAACTGCCCGGCGACGAACGGGAAGTCGTCGTAGAGGACCAGGTCCGGGACGTCGTCGTCGAGCGCCGCGGCGGTGGCCCGGAGCACGGACACGTTCTCGCGCAGGTACATGAGGTGGGGGCGCACGCCGAGGTCGTCCGAGCCGAACACCTCGGCGGCGTCCGCGTCGATGATCTCCGAGCGGTAGGGCACGACGGCCGCGCCGGCGGCGCGGACCGGCTCGGCGAACCCGCCGGCGGTCACGTAGCTGACCCGGTGCCCGCGCCGGACCAGCTCGCCGACCACGGTCAGGGTGGGCAGGATCAGCCCGTGGCTGGCGACGTTGACGATCAGGAGGTGGGCCATCGTCGGCTCCGTCCGTGGTCGGGGGCGCGGCGCGCCGGCGCGGGTCAGGACATCCAGGCGTCCGGGGCGGGGCCGCCCCGGCCGGGCGGCGGGAACAGCTCGTCGAGCCGGGCGAGCTCGGCGGCCGACAGCGGCCGGCGCAGGGCCCGCAGGGCGCCGTCGAGGTGTTCGGGGGTACGCGGGCCGACGACCGCGGCGGTCACCGCCGGCCGGTGCAGCACCCAGGCCATGCCGACCTCCGCCGGGTCCCGGCCGATCTCGGCGCAGAACCGCTCGTACGCGCTCAGGGTGGCGCGGTGCCGCTCGACGGCCTCGGCGGCGCGGCCCTGCGCGGACTTGACCGCGGTGCCGTCGGCCAGCTTGCGCAGCACGCCGCCGAGCAGCCCGCCGTGCAGCGGCGACCAGACCAGCACGCCGATCCCCTCGGCGGCGGCGGCCGGCAGCACCTCCAGCTCGACGTACCGGCTGACCAGGTTGTAGACGCACTGCTCGCTGGCCAGCCCGAGCAGCCGGCGCCGGCGCGCGGCCTCCTGGGCGCTGACGAGGTCCCAGCCGGCGAAGTTGGAGGACCCGACGTAGCGGACCTTGCCCTGCCGGACGAGCTGCTCCATGGCCTGCCAGACCTCGTCCCAGCCGACCTCCCGGTCGACGTGGTGCATCTGGTAGAGGTCGATGGTGTCGGTCTGGAGCCGGCGCAGCGACGCCTCGCACGCGGCGACGACGTGCCGGGCGGAGAGCCCCCGGGCGTTTGGCCCGTCGCCCATCGGGTTGCCGACCTTGGTGGCCAGGACCACCTCGTCCCGGCGGGCCGGGTCCTTCGCCAGCCAGCGCCCGATCATCTCCTCGGTCCAGCCCCGGTGCACCCGCCAGCCGTAGATGTCGGCGGTGTCGACCAGGTTGACGCCCTGCGCGACGGCGTGGTCGAGCAGCCGGTGGGCGTCGGCCTCGTCGACCCGGCCGCCGAAGTTGACGGTCCCGATCGCGACCCGGCTCACCCGCAGGCCGGTCCGTCCCAGTCGGACATGCAGCGACGACACCCGGACCTCCCGCGCACCCGGTGCCGGACCGACGTCCGGCGACCCGTTGAAGATATACATTTCTCAACTTCGCCACCCGATCGCCCGCGAGTTCCGCAAGCGGGAAGAACGCCTGGCCGCCGATATCGACGGGGCTCCCTTGACGCCCTCTCCAGGGCGCTTGAGAATCATGTGGCAACTAGCGAGAGGGGCGTCATGATCCCGCTGTCCAAGGTCGCCATGTCCCCGGACGTCGGCGCGCGCGTCTCCGCCGTCCTGAGCAGCGGCCGGCTGGAACACGGGCCGACCGTCGCCGAGTACGAGGCCGCCGTGGGCAGCCGCATCGGCAACCCCCGGGTGGTGTCGGTCAACTGCGGCACGGCCGGGCTGCACCTCGCGCTGAGTCTCGCCGCGCGGCCGGGCGCGGACGAGGCGGAGCACGACGGCCCGGGCGAGGTGCTCAGCACCCCGCTGACCTTCGAGGGCACGAACTGGCCCATCCTCGCCAACGGGCTGCGCATCCGATGGGTGGACGTCGACCCGGCCACCCTCAACATGGACCTCGACGACCTGGCCGCGAAGATCACGCCCGCCACCCGGGCCATCGTGGTGGTGCACTGGCTCGGCTACCCGGTGGACCTCAACCGGCTGCGCGCCGTCGTGGACCGGGCCACCGCCGGGTACGCCCGCCGCCCGCTGGTCGTCGAGGACTGCGCGCAGGCGTGGGGGGCGACCTACCGGGGCGCGCCGCTGGGCACGCACGGCAACGTCTGCGTGTTCAGCACCGGCGCGATCAAGATCCTCACGACCGGCAGCGGCGGCTTCGTCGTGCTGCCCGACGACGACCTGTACGACCGGCTGCGGCTGCGCCGCTGGCTCGGCATCGAGCGGGCCTCGGACCGGATCACCGGCGACTACGACGTCGCCGAGTGGGGCTACCGGTTCATCCTCAACGAGATCGGCGGGGCGATCGGGCTGTCCAACCTGGAGCGGGTCGACGAGCTGCTGCGCCGACACCGGGAGAACGCCGGGTACTACGACAAGGAACTGGCGGGCATCGACGGCGTCGAGCACACCGAACGCGCCGACGACCGCGAGCCCGCCTTCTGGATGTACCCGTTGAAGGTCCGCGACCGCCCCGCCTTCATGCGCCGTCTGCGCGACGCCGGCATCGCCACCAGCGTGGTGTCGCGCCGCAACGACGCGCACAGCTGCGTCGCGTCGGCCCGCACCACCCTGCCCGGACTGGACCGGGTGGCGGACCGGATCGTCCACATCCCGGTGGGCTGGTGGCTCACCGAGGACGACCGGTCCCACGTCGTCGAAACGATCAAGTCCGGCTGGTGACCCCGCCGAAATCCGCGAAACAGAAGGGCTCCGACATGCGCGTGCTGTTCGTCTCCTCCCCCGGCATCGGCCACCTCTTCCCACTGATCCAGCTCGCCTGGGGCTTCCGCACCGCCGGCCACGACGTGCTGGTCGCGGTCGCCGAGCACGCCGACCGGGCCGCCGCCGCCGGCCTGGAGGTGGTCGACGTGGCGCCGGACTTCAGCGCGGTGAAGGTCTTCGAGCAGGTGGCCAAGGACAACCCGCGCTTCGCCGAGACCGTCGCCACCCGTCCCGCCATCGACCTGGAGGAGTGGGGCGTGCAGATCGCGGCGGTGAACCGCCCGCTGGTCGACGGGACCATGGCGCTGGTCGACGACTACCGCCCCGACCTGGTGGTCTACGAGCAGGGCGCCACCGTCGGGCTGCTGGCCGCCGACCGGGCCGGGGTGCCGGCCGTGCAGCGCAACCAGAGCGCCTGGCGGACCCGGGGCATGCACCGCTCCATCGCCTCGTTCCTCACCGACCTGATGGCTAAGCACCAGGTCTCGCTGCCCGAGCCGGTGGCCACCATCGAGTCGTTCCCGCCGAGCCTGCTGCTGGAGGCGGAGCCCGAGGGCTGGTTCATGCGCTGGGTGCCGTACGGCGGCGGGGCCGTCCTCGGCGACCGGCTGCCGCCCGTGCCCGCCCGACCCGAGGTGGCGATCACCATGGGCACCATCGAGCTCCAGGCGTTCGGCATCGGCGCCGTGGAGCCCATCGTCGCCGCCGCCGCCGAGGTGGACGCCGACTTCGTGCTCGCCCTCGGCGACCTCGACATCAGCCCGCTGGGCACGCTGCCGCGCAACGTCCGGGCGGTCGGCTGGACGCCGCTGCACACGCTGCTGCGCACCTGCACCGCGGTGGTGCACCACGGTGGGGGCGGCACGGTGATGACCGCGATCGACGCCGGCATCCCGCAGCTACTCGCCCCGGACCCGCGCGACCAGTTCCAGCACACCGCCCGGGAGGCGGTCAGCCGCCGCGGCATCGGCCTGGTCAGCACCTCGGACAAGGTCGACGCGGACCTGCTGCGCCGGCTGGTCGCGGACGAGTCGCTGCGCGCCGCCGCCCGGGAGGTGCGCGAGGAGATGGTCGCGCTGCCCACGCCCGCCGAGACGGTACGGCGCATCGTCGAGCGCGTCTCGGCCTGATCCGGGTCGCGCCGTCCGCCGCCGGAGGCCACGAGACCGGCGGCGGGCGGGGCGACGAGCCACTGGAAGGGGCACCTCGTGCTGGTCGATGCCGTGACCGCGTTCGATCCCACCGACGCCGACGTCCGGCGTGACCCGTACCCGTCCTACCACTGGCTGCTGCGGCACGACCCGGTGCACCGGGGCGCCCACGGGGTCTGGTACGTCTCCCGCTTCGCCGACGTGCGCGGCGTGCTCGGCGACGAGCGCTTCGCCCGGACCGGCATCCGGCGGTTCTGGACCGACCTCGTCGGGCCCGGGCTGCTCGCCGAGATCGTCGGCGACATCATCCTGTTCCAGGACGAGCCCGACCACGGCCGGCTGCGCGGCGTCGTCGGCCCGGCCTTCTCCCCGTCCGCGCTGCGCCGGCTGGAACCGGTGATCGCCGGCACCGTCGACGAGCTGCTGCGTCCCGTCCTGGCCAGGGGCGCGGCGGACGTCGTCGACGACCTGGCGTACCCGCTGGCGCTGCGCGCGGTGCTCGAGCTGCTCGGTCTGCCCGCCGCCGACTGGCGGCCGGTCGGGCGCTGGTCGCGCGACGTGGGGCGGACCCTGGACCGGGGCGCCAGCGCCGAGGACATGCACCGTGGCCACGCCGCGATCGCCGAGTTCGCCGACTACGTGGAGCGGGCCATGGCGAGGCGGCGGCGCGAGGGCGGCGAGGACCTGCTGGCGCTGATGCTCGCCGCCCACGACCGGGGCCTGGTGAGCCGCAACGAGATCGTCAGCACGGTGGTCACGTTCATCTTCACCGGCCACGAGACGGTGGCCAGCCAGGTGGGCAACGCCCTGCTGAGCCTGCTGGACCACCCCGACCAGCTCGACCTGCTCCGGCGCCGACCGGACCTGCTGGCCCGGGCCGTCGAGGAGTGCCTGCGCTACGACCCGTCGGTGCAGTCCAACACCCGGCAGCTCGACGTCGACGTGGAGCTGCACGGTCGGTGGCTGCGCCGCGACGACGTCGTGGTCGTCCTTGCCGGCGCGGCGAACCGCGACCCGGGGCGGTACGACCGGCCCGACGAGTTCGACGTCCGGCGGGACCCGGTCCCCTCGATGTCCTTCGGCGCCGGGATGCGCTACTGCCTCGGTTCCTACCTGGCCCGCGCGCAGCTGCGCGCCGCGCTGGGCGCCCTGGTCCGGCTGCCGGGCCTGCGCCTGGCGTGCGACCGGGACGGGCTGACCTACCAGCCGCGCACCATGTTCCGGGGCCTGGCCAGCCTGCCGATCGCGTTCACCCCGGACGCCTGAGCGCCGCGCCGAACCCCGCCCGAGCAGGAGGAATTGTCGACCATGAGCCATCCCGAACCCGAGTACGACGTGATCGTCGTCGGCGGCGGCCCGGCCGGATCGAGCACGGCCGGCCTGCTCGCCCAGGAGGGCCACCGCGTCCTGCTGCTGGAGCGCGAGAAGTTCCCCCGCTACCACATCGGCGAGTCCCTGATCAGCGGCGTGACCCTCACCCTGGACGCGCTCGGCGTGCGCGAGCGGATGGCGGAGCTGCGCTTCCAGATCAAGCACGGCGGCAGCCTGCTGTGGGGGGCCGACCAGACCGCCCCGTGGTCGTTCCGGTTCCGGGAGATCCGCGACGCCCGGTTCGACTACTCGTGGCAGGTCCGGCGGGCCGAGTTCGACGCGATGCTGCTGGACCGGGCGCGGGAACTGGGCGTGGTGGTGGTCGAGGGGGCCACCGTCCGGGGGCCGCTGACCGACGGCGACCGGATCGCGGGCGTCAGCTACCAGTTCCGGGGCGAGGCCGACCCGATCGACGCCCGCGCCGCGATCGTGGTCGACGCGTCCGGGCAGCAGCGCTGGCTCGGCCGGCACTTCGGGCTGGTCTCCTGGCACGACGACCTGCGCAACATGGCGACGTGGAGCTACTACGCCGGGGCGCTGCGCTACCCCGGTGACCACGAGGGCGACCTGCTCGTCGAGAGCCGCTCCCACGGCTGGCTCTGGTACGCGCCGCTGAGCCCCACCCTGACCGGGATCGGGTACGTCACCCCGTCGGACCGGTTCGCCGAGTCCGGCCTGCCCCCGGAGCAGTTGCTGGAGAAACAGATCGCGGAGTCGAACGAGGTCTCGTGGCTCACCAGCGGCGCGCGGCGGGTCGACGTCTACCGCACCGCGCGGGACTGGTCGTACGCGTGCAGCCAGTTCTCCGGGCCGGGCTGGGTGCTGGTCGGCGACGCCGCCGCCTTCATCGACCCGCTGCTGTCCTCCGGCGTGTCGCTGGCGATGCGCGGTGCGCTCAGCCTGTCCCGGGCGGTGCACGAGGCGCTGGCCGCGCCGGAGAAGGAGCGCCACCTCATGCAGGTGTACGAGGACCGCTACCGGGAGTTCCTCGGTGCCCTGATCGACCTGATCCGGTTCTTCTACGACGGCGCGCACGGCCGCGACGAGCTGCACCTGCGCGCCCAGGCCATCGTGGACCCGGACCGGCTGATGCCGCCGAAGATCTCGTTCGTCTCCCTGCTGTCCGGGCTGGCGCGGGGCGACGAGACCCTCGACACCGCCCCTCGGGCGGCCATTGACCGCCCGTCAGGCGCTATATAATCTTAAAGCGAAATGCCTCGATCAAGTCGACCGCCGAGGAGAGAAGCCGATGCGCACCGCCGGAACGTACATCCGTGGGATCGGGGCCTACCTTCCTGAGACCGTCACCGTCGAGGAGGCCGTCGCCCAGGGCCTCTATCCGCAGGAGGACATCGAGACGCACGGGCTGGGCGGCGCGGCCATCGCCGGCGAGACGCCCGCCCCGGACATGGCGCTGCGCGCGGCCCAGGACGCCCTCAAGGAGAGCGAGCTGGGCCGCGGCGACATCGACCTGCTGCTCTACGCGGCCGCCTGGCACCAGGGCCCCGAGGGCTGGCTGGCGCACTCCTACATCCAGCACTACCTGCTCGGCGGGGTGCCCCGGGCCACCGAGATCCGGCAGGGCTGCAACGGCATGTTCACCATGCTCGAACTCGCGGCCAGCTACCTGAAGGCCGTGCCGGAACGCAAGGCGGCCATGCTCGTCGCCGCCGACAACTACGGCACCCCGCTGCTGGACCGCTGGCGCACCAACCTCGGCTTCATCCTCGGCGACGCCGCCTCCGCGGTGGTGCTGAGCACCGAGAGCGGCTTCGTCGAGCTGCTGTCGGTCTGCTCCATCACCGTGCCGGAGGCCGAGGAGGTGCACCGCGGCGGCGAGCCGATGTTCCCGCCCGGCGCGACGCTCGCCAAGGAACTCGACTTCGGCGCCCGGCTCTTCTACCACATCACCGAGCAGACGCCCGTGCTCGCCGTGCTCGGCGAGGCGCAGGAGACCATGACCACCGTCGCCGAGCAGGCGCTCGCCGAGGCCGGCATCGGCACGGCCGACCTCGCCAAGGTCTCCTTCATGAACTACTCCCGCGAGGTCGTCGAGCAGCGCTGCATGGCGCCCCTGGGGCTGGGGATGGAGAAGTCCACCTGGGACTTCGGGCGCATGATCGGCCACTGCGGGGCCAGCGACCACCTGCTCGCCCTGCACCACTCGCTGCGCGCCGGCGAGGTCGCCGCCGGCGACCACGTGCTCTGGCTCGCGATGGGCCCCGGCGTGGAGTTCACCGCCGCCGTCCTGCGCGTCATGGACAACCCCTACGTCGACCGCTGACCGACCCGCCCGCGCCGCGAACCGACAAACGGAGGTACGACGATGACCCGGGACGATCCCGCCGACCGCCCGTACCAGGTGGCCGTCATCGGCATCGGCTGCCGGCTGCCCGGCGACGTCGACACCCCGGACGCCCTCTGGGAGCTGCTGCTCAAGGGCGGCCAGACCGCCGGGGAGATCCCCGCGCAGCGCTGGCGCGCCTACCGCGAGCGCGGTCCCGAGTACGAGGCGGTGCTGCGCGACACCGTCACCGCCGGCAGCTACCTGCGCGACGTGGCGGGCTTCGACGCCGAGTTCTTCGGCCTCTCGCCCCGCGAGGCCGCCGAGATGGACCCGCAGCAGCGGATCCTGCTGGAGGTCGGCTGGGAGGCCCTGGAGCACGCCGGCGTACCGCCCACCGGGCTGGCCGGCACCGACACCGGGGTCTTCGTCGGGGTCAGCACCACCGACTACGGCGACCGGCTGATGGAGGACCTGCCGACGGTCGAGGCGTACACCGGCATCGGGGCGGCCACCTGCGCCCTGGCCAACCGCATCTCCTACGCGCTGGACCTGCGCGGGCCGAGCGTCGCCGTCGACACCGCCTGCTCGGCCTCCCTGGTCGCGGTGCACCTGGCCTGCCAGAGCCTGCTGCTGCGGGAGAGCACGGTGGCCCTGGCCGGCGGCGTGAACCTCGTGCTCAGCCCGGGCCAGAACGCCTCCCTCCAGGCCGCCGGCACCCTCGCGCCGGACGGCGTCAGCAAGTCCTTCGACCGCGACGCCGACGGGTACGGCCGCGGCGAGGGGTGCGGCGTGCTGGTGCTCAAGCGGCTCGACGACGCCGACCGCGACGGCGACCGGATCCTCGCGGTGATCCGCGGCAGCGCCGTCAACCAGGACGGGCACACCGACGGCATCATGGCCCCGTCCGGCCCCGCCCAGCAGCACGTCGTGCGGCGGGCCTGCGAGCGGGCCGGCGTCGCCCCGGCCAGCGTCGACTACGTGGAGGCGCACGGCACCGGCACCCAGCTCGGCGACCCCGTCGAGGCGACCGCGCTCGCCGCCGTCTACGGCCCCGGCCGCCCCGGGGACCGGCCCTGCCTGATCGGCTCGATCAAGTCCAACGTGGGGCACCTGGAGGGCGCCGCCGGGGTCGCCGGGCTGATGAAGGCGATCCTCGCGCTGCACCGGGGCCAGATCCCGGGCACCCCGCTGCGCGGCCGGGCGATCGACGCCGTCGCCGACGGCACCGGGCTGCGCCTGGTGACCGGCACGCAGCCCTGGCCCCGGCGCGACGGCCCACGCCGGGCCGCCGTCTCCGGGTTCGGCTACGGCGGCACGATCGCCCACGTCGTACTGGAGGAGGCGCCGGCGCCCGCCGACGCCGGGGCGCCCGCCACCGACGACGACGCCCGCCCGCTGTTCCCGCTCTCGGCCCGCTCGGACGCCGCCCTGCGCCAGCAGGCCGCCCGGCTCGCCGACCGCCTCGCCGGCGACGACCCGCCGGAGCTGGCCGACGTCGGCCACACCCTCGCCCGCCGCCGGGCCCACCTGACCCACCGGGCCGTGGTCGCCGGCCGGGACCGCGACGAGGTCGTCGCCGCCCTGCGGCGGCTCGCCGCCGGCCAGCCGGACCCCGCCACGGTCTCGGGCGTCGCGCCGGCCGGCCGGACCGCCCACCCCGTCTGGGTCTTCTCCGGGCACGGCTCGCACTGGGCCGGCATGGGCCGGGACCTGCTCGCCCACGAACCCGCCTTCGCCGCCGCGATCGACGAGATCGAACCGGTCGTCGCCGAGGAGGCCGGCTTCTCGCTGCGGCAGGCGCTCGCCGACGCGGAGCTGACCGGGGTGGACCGCGTCCAGACGCTGACCTTCGCCATGCACGTCGGCCTCGCCGCCCTCTGGCGCTCGTACGGGGTCCGCCCGGCGGCCGTCATCGGCCACTCGGTCGGCGAGGTGGCCGCCGCCGTGACCGCGGGGGTGCTGACCCCGGCCGACGGCGCCCGGCTGATCTGCCGCCGGTCGGCCCTGCTGCGGCGGGCCGCCGGCCGGGGCGCGATGGCGATGGTCACCCTGCCCTTCGCCGAGGTCGCCGAGCGGCTCGCCGGCCGCGCCGACCTGGTCGCGGCGATCGCCTCCGCCCCTGCCTCCACCGTCGTCTCCGGCGACGTCGCCGCCGTGGACGCGGTCATCGAGCAGTGGCCGGCGGACCGGATCGCGGTGCGCCGGGTGCAGTCCGACGTGGCCTTCCACAGCCCGCACATGGACGCCCTCACCGACGAGCTGCGGGCTGCGGCGGCCGACCTGGGTGTCTCGGCGGCGACCGTGCCGATGTACTCGACGGTGCTCGACGACCCGCGCGCCGCGGCCGGGTGCGACGGGGAGTACTGGGCGGCGAACCTGCGCCGGCCCGTCCGCCTGGTCGACGCCGTCGAGGCGGCCCTGGCCGACGGGCACCGCACCTTCGTCGAGGTCTCCGCCCACCCGGTGGTCGCCCACTCGCTGCGGGAGACCCTCGACCACGCCGGCATCGAGGACGGGCACGTCGGCACTACGCTGCGCCGGCACGTCCCCGGGCACCGCGCGGCCCTCGCCGCCGTCGCCGAGGCGCACTGCCACGGCGTCGAGGTCGACTGGGCCCGGCTGCGGCCCGCCGGCCGGCTGACCGACCTGCCCCGGTACGCCTGGCGGCACCAGGAGCTGTGGCGCGAGCCCGCCGCGCCGGTGGCCGCCGGCGGGCACGACATCGGCTCGCACACCCTGCTCGGCGCGGCCACCGCCGTCGCCGGCAGCGAGCTGCGGCTGTGGCACACGGTGCTCAGCGACGCCAGCCGCCCGTACCCGGGCAGCCACACGGTCCAGGGCGCGGAGCTCGTGCCGGCGGCGGTGCTCGCCGCCACGTTCCTGGCCGCCGGCGCCCGCGACGGCACGCCGGTCGCGCTGCACGACCTGTCGATGCGGGTGCCGCTGGCCACGGCCGGGCGGCAGGAGATCCAGGTGGTGGACGACGGCGGGCGGCTGCTGCTCGCCTCCCGGCCGGCCGGCGTGGCGGACGCGCCCTGGTTGACCCACGCCACCGCCCGCGTCGCGCCCGACGCGTCCGAGCCGCCACCGGCGCGGGGCGCCGACGCCCGGGGGCCGGGCGGAGTGGTCGCCGACCCCGGCCTCGTGCGGGACCGGCTGGCCCGCGTCGGCGTCCCCGACACGGGTTTCCCGTGGCGGGTCGACCGCCTCACCACCGGCAACGGCGGGCTGCGGGCCCGGGTCCGCTTCCCGGAGCCCGCCGAGGACTGGGCGGCCGTCATCGACGCCGCGGTGTCGATCGCGCCGGCCGCGTTCCCCGGTGAGCCCCGCCTGCGCCTGGTCGACGGGATCGAGCGGATCCGGACGGCCGGCGTCCCGCCGACCGTCGCCCTCGTCGACGTCGTGCGGGACGACGCGCGCGAGGACACCGTCGACGTGACGGTCTCCGCGCCGGACGGCACGGTGGCCGCCCGGCTCACCGGCCTGCGCTATCCCGTGGTGCCGGACGCCCCCGCCGCCGACACCGACGGGGCGGGCCCGGCCCGGCGGTCCCTGGCCGACCTCGACCCGGAGGAGCTGCGCGCGCGCCTGGTCGAGGAGGTCCGGGCGCTCGTCGCCGCCGAGATGAAGCTGGCCGCCGAGGCCCTCGACCCGCGCCTGCCGCTGGTGCAGCAGGGCATGGACTCGGTGATGACGGTCATCGTGCGCCGGCGGCTGGAGAAGACCTACCGCCAGGTGCTGCCCGCCTCGCTGTTCTGGCAGCAGCCCACCGTCACGGCGATCGCGGTGCACCTGGCCGAGCTGATCGCCGCCCCGGCGCCCGACGGGGCCGTCGCCGACGCCGTGGCCCGCTGACCCACCGGACGCGCCGACCCGGAGGAGCGCATGGAACTCACCACGACCGCCGCCCGGCCCGGGCTGCGGCACCGGATGCAACAGCTGATCTACGGGTTCTTCACGGCACAGACGCTGCACGTGGCGGTCCGGCTGCGGATACCGGACCTGCTCGCCGACGGCCCGCGGGACGTCGGCGAGCTCGCGGCGGCGACCGGGGCGCACGCCCCGTCGCTGCGCCGGCTGCTGCGGGCGCTGGTCCACCTGGAGGTGCTCGACGAGCCCTCGCCGGGCGCCTTCGTCCTCACCGAGCAGGGCGAGGTGCTGCGCGCGGACGTGACGGGGTCGATGCGGGAGCTGGTGCTGCTGCTCTCCGGCCCGGAGAGCTGGGCGGCGTGGGGGCAGCTCGAGCACAGCGTACGCACCGGCGAGGTGGCCTGGGACCACGTGCACGGGCGGAGCTGCTTCGACCACCTGATGGCCGATCCGGGCCGGCAGGCGGCGTTCAACGCGGCCATGGCCGAGGGCTCGCGGGCGTTCGTGCCCACCCTGCTGTCGGCGTACGACTTCGGCGACCTTGACACGGTGGTGGACGTGGGCGGCGGCAGCGGGGCCCTGCTCGCCGGGGTGCTCGTGGCGCACCCGCACCTGCGCGGCACCGTCCTCGACACCCCGGACGGCGTGGCCGACGCCGCGCGTACCGTCGCCGAGCAGGGCGTGGCCGACCGGTGCCGGGTGGAGGCCGGTGACTTCTTCGCGTCGGTGCCGCCCGGCGCGGACGCCTACGTGCTCAAGAGCGTGCTGCACGACTGGGACGACGAGCAGTGCCTGCGGATCCTGCGGACCGTCCGCCGGGCGGCCCGACCCGACAGCCGGCTGCTGCTGGTCGAGTCGCTGATGCCCGCGACCGTCACGGCGGCGCCGAGCGTCGCCCAGGTGGTCATGAACGACCTCAACATGATGGTCTGCCACGGCGGCCGGGAGCGCACCGTCGCGGAGTTCCGCGAGCTGCTGCGGGCGGCGGGTTTCCGGCTGGAGTCCGTCACGCCCTGCCCGGCGCCGAGCGTGGTCGGCATCGTGGAGGCGATGCCGGCCCCGGCCACGGCGGACGGGAGCTGAGGCGATGACCCGCACCGGCGACCTCGACGCCGCCCGGCCCGCGCCGGAGGCGGAGCCGCGCGACATGGTCCGCATTCCGGGCGGCACGTTCCGGCAGGGCTCGCCCGAGCGGACCCTGGACTGGCTGGAGAGCGAGGGTCAGGCGTTCCCCCGGGACTGGTTCACCGACGAGACGCCGCAGGTGCCGGTCACGCTGCCCGACTACCTCATCGACCGGTATCCGGTGACCGTCGCCAGGTTCGCCGACTTCGTGTCCCGCACCGGCTACGTGACGTCGGCCGAGCGGGCCGGCGGCAGCATGGTCTACGGGGAGTACTGGGAGATCCGCGAGGGCGCCTGCTGGCACCGCCCGGCCGGGTACGGCAGCGGCGTCCGCAACCGCGACGACCACCCGGTGGTGCACATCTCCTACCCGGACGCCGAGGCGTACGCGAGCTGGGCCGGCCTGCGGCTGCCCACCGAGTCGGAGTGGGAGCGGGCCGCCACCGGCCCGTCGTACCGGCTCTGGCCCTGGGGCGACACCTGGGACAGCGGCAACGCAAACACCGCCGAGCACACCGCCGGGGCGCTCGGCGACCTCGACGCCTGGCGACGGTGGTGGGGGGCGATCCACGCCACGCAGGGGCCGGTGCCGCAGACCACCCCGGTCGGCGCGTTCTCCCCCCGCGGCGACAGCGTCGACGGGTGCGCCGACATGACCGGCAACGTGTACGAGTGGACGTCCACGCTGGCGCACCTGTACTCGCCGACCACCCGGTGCGACCCGACGATCCACCTGGTGATGGGGCGGTTCCGGGTGATCCGGGGCGGGTCCTGGATGAACTTCCGCTACCAGGTGCGGTGCGCGGAACGGCTGTACGGGGACCCGACCGGCTGGTCCAACTTCGCCCTCGGCTTCCGCTGCGCGCGCGACGCCACGACGGTCCCCGACACCGACGACAACGGGAGGTAGCGATGGTCACGGTGCTGCTGTCGGCCGGCTGGGCCCACCGGGGCCAGAAGAGCTTCGAGTGCCACGAGGGCACCGTGCGGGACGTTATCAAGGAGTTCGTCGAGACGTACCCCGCCTACCGCCGCCGGCTGCTCGACGACACGGGCGAGCCCCTGACCTACTACAACGTCTACCTCGACGGGGACCTCGTCGAGAACGCCGACCGGTCCCGGGTGACCGCCGGATCCGACAGCACGGTCGCCATCATCCCGCCGCTGGCCGGGGGCTGACCCCACCGGCCGGGCGCCCGGGTTCCGATCCGGGGCGGCGTCCGGCCACCGGCGTCCCGCCGCGCGCGTCCCGCATCCGGAGGAACCATGCTCCTGCCGCACACCGACGCCCGACCCGGTCCCGGGTGGGCCGCCCGCGACCCCCTGGCGCTCCGGCTGGCCCGGTCGGCCGCCCACCGCCCCCGCCCGGCCGCCGAGCTGGCGGCCTGGCTCGCGCAGCGACAGCGGGCCAACCCGTTCGAGGTCACCGAGGTGCCCTTCGCCGAGCTGACCGGGTGGCGCTTCGCGCCGGACTCCGGCGACCTCGTGCACGAGACCGGGCGGTTCTTCAGCGTGGAGGGCCTGCACGTCCGGACCGACCGGGGGCCGGTCGCCGAGTGGTGGCAGCCGATCATCCACCAGCCCGACCGGGCGATCCTCGGCATCCTGGCCCGGGAGATCGACGGCGTCCTGCACTTCCTCATGCAGGCCAAGATGGAGCCGGGAAACGTCAACGGCGTCCAGTTCTCCCCCACCGTGCAGTCCACCCCGAGCAACTACCAGCGGACGCACCGCGGCGCGCGGTCACGCTACGTGGAGTACTTCCTGGAGCCGGGGCGCGGCCGGGTGCTGGTGGACGTGCTCCAGTCGGAGCAGGGCTCCTGGTTCCGGGGCAAGCGCAACCGCAACATCGTCGTCGAGGTCACCGACGAGGTGGAGCCGCACGAGGACTTCGTGTGGCTGACCCTTGGCCAGATCCACGACCTGCTGCACCGCCCGAACCTGGTCAACATGGACGCCCGTACGGTGCTGTCCTGCCTGCCCGGCCACGCGGTGGCCCCCGACCCCGCCGCCGGGACGATCGGCGCGGCGGTGGCGCACTCCTCGCTGACCGACGACGGCGCGTGGCAACCGCTGCTCGGGGTCCGCAACTGGCTGACCGCCAACAAGGCCGGGCCCACGTTGGCGACCCGGCGGGTGCCGCTGCGCGACGTGCGGGACTGGCAGCGCGCCGACGACGAGATCCGCCACCGCTCGGGCCGGTTCTTCCGGATCGTCGGCCGGCGGGTGCGGGCCAGCAACCGCGAGGTGGCCCAGTGGTGTCAGCCGCTGCTGGCGCCGTGCGGGACGGGCCTGGTGGCGTTCGTCGTACGGCGCATCGACGGCGTGCTGCACGTGCTGGCCCACGCCGACCTGCGGCCGGGCTACCGGGACACCGTCGAGCTGGGCCCGACCGTGCAGTGCACCCCGGACAACTTCGCCGGAGCGGCCCGGTCCGGCCGTCCCGAGTACCTCGACCTGGTGCTCTCCGACGAGGTGCGCGCGCACTACGACGTGCTCCAGTCCGAGGAGGGCGGGCGGTTCCACCACGCGGTGACCCGGCACCTGGTGGTGGAGGTCGGCGCGGACTTCCCCACCACGACGCCGCCGGACTACACCTGGCTGACGCTGCGTCAACTGACCGCCATGGCGGCCTTCAGCTACCAGGTCAACATCGAGGCCCGCAGCCTCCTGCTCTGCCTGCGAGCGCTGCGATGACCGGGGACGCGGCCGGGATCGGCGCCTTCCCGCTGCCGCGCCGCTGCCCGTTCAGCCCCCCGGCGGAGTACGCCCGGCTGCGGGCCGGACAGCCGGTCGCCCGGCTGCCCATGCTCGGCGGCGGCACGGCGTGGGTGGTGACCCGGCACGCCGACGTGCGGCGGGTGCTGAGCGACCCGCGGATGAGCGCCGACCGCCGCCGCGCCGGTTTCCCACGGTTCGCGCCGACCACCGAGGACCAGCGGCAGGCGTCGTTCGAGAACTTCCGTCCCCCGCTGAACTGGATGGACCCGCCGGAGCACACCGCCGCCCGCCGCCAGATCGTCGACGAGTTCGGCGTCGGGCGGGTGCGGCAGTTGCGGCCGATGGTCGAACGGCTGGTGGACGCGCACCTCGACGCGATGACGGCGGGACGGTCGAGCGCCGACCTGGTGCCGGCGTTCAGCTACCCGGTGCCGTCGCAGGTGATCTGCGAGGTGCTCGGCGTGCCGTACGCCGAGCACGACTTCTTCGAACGCCGCTCGACCCGCATGTTCAGCCGGGGCGCGCCAGCGGACGAGCGGGCCCGGTGCGCCCGGGAGATCCGCGACTTCCTCGACGGCGTGGTCACCGACAAGGAGCACCGCCCCGGCGACGACGTGCTCAGCCGGCTGCTCGCCCGGCAACGGGCCGCCGGCGCGCCCGACCACGAGGCCGTGGTGAGCATGGCCTTCGTGCTGCTGGTCGCCGGGCACGTCACGACGTCGAACATGATCTCGCTGAGCGTCCTGGCGCTGCTGGCCCACCCGGAGCGGCTCGCCCGCCTGCGCGCGGAGCCGGCGAGGTATCCGGCCGCCGTGGACGAGCTGCTGCGGTACTTCACCGTGGTCGAGGCGGCGACCGCGCGCACCGCCACCGCCGACGTCGAGATCGGCGGCGTCACCATCCGGGCCGGGGAGGGGGTGGTGGCGCTGGGCCAGGCGGCCAACCGGGACCCGGCCGCGTTCGACCGGCCGGACGAGTTCGACCCCGACCGCGACGCCCGGCACCACCTGGCCTTCGGCTACGGGCGGCACATCTGCCCCGGCCAGCACCTGGCCCGACTGGAGCTGGAGGTCGCGTTGAGCAGGCTGTTCGCGCGGCTGCCCGGGCTGCGTCTCGCCGTCGAGGTCGACGACGTGCCGCTGAAGGAGGACGGCAACATCTTCGGCCTGTACGCGCTGCCGGTGGCCTGGTGAGCCGGGGCGAGCGCGGCCGGATCGCGGTGGCGCGCCCCGGTGAGCCCGGCCGGGGCTCACCGCCGCTGGGAGATCACCTTCGTCCACGCCTGGCTGATCCGCTCGGCGGACTCCGCGGCGGCGGCCATCTGTTCGGGGCCCGCCGAGGCGATCCAGTCGACGGCCCGCCCCTGCGGCAGGTCGCCGGCGAGGTAGTCGCCGAGCGCGACCAGGCCCATCTCCCAGCCGGCGCCGATGCCCCACGCCGTCGGAGCCGCGTTGGGAATGATCTCGGCCGGCACCGGGGCGTGCTCCAGCTCCAGGACCGTGGCCTCGCCCGCCGGGGTGAGCCGCAGCTCGACCTCGCTGCTGCCGCCGCCCGACTCCCAGGTCAGGCCGATGGTGCTCGGGCGCTCGCAGCGCAGGATCTCGCCGCTGGCGTTGCCCTCCAGCTGGAAGCGCCCGCCGACTTCCGGCCCAGCGTCCGGATGATCCGCCACCCACCGGCGTACGTGCCGGCGGCCAGCACGGCCGCCGAGGTCCAGAACGCCCACTCGGGGATGA